>PMJQ01000036.1:1503-6434 GCA_003157485.1 Ignavibacteriota bacterium | reverse complement strand
GCGCATGAATCTCCGCAGGATCACCGCGTACCTCCACAGCGCCGACGTCCTCATCATCGCCTTTTTTGCGTTCCTCTCCGTCGTCAACATCGTTTTTTCCTCCCGGATCCCTCACTGGGGGCTGATGATCGTAATCAACGCGGCGGCCGCCGGCGCCATCTGCCTGCTGGGATGGGCGCGGCACAGGACCGGCTCTCCGGTTCTTGCGTTCATCCACGACTGGCACGTTGCCCCGACCGTCTTCTTTACGTTCAAGGAACTTTATTTCATGATAAAGCCGATCCACAACGGGAGGGACTATGACGACGTGCTCATCGCGGCCGACAGGTGGCTGTTTGGTGTCGATCCGACGCGCTGGCTCATGCAGTTCGCCAGCCCCTGGCTGACGGAAATCCTGCAGATTGCCTACACGCTCTTCTATGTGCTGTTCCTTCTCATCGGATTTGAATTGTACCGCAGGGAGAACAAAGAGGCGTTCCACTACTTCATGTTCACCTGCGTCTACGGGTTTTACCTCTCCTACATCGGCTATTTCTTCCTTCCCGCGGTCGGGCCCCGATTCACGCTTCACGACTTTTCCGCACTGAACACCGACCTGCCCGGCATCTTCCTCACGCCCTACCTGCGGTGGTTTGTCAACTTCGGCGGCTCCGTCCCCATGGGCGTCTCCAATCAGGCGGCGATCGCCGGGACGCAGAGGGACGTGTTCCCGAGCGGCCACACGATGATGACCCTCGTTCTCATCTTCCTGAGCATGCGATTCAGGATCCGTTTCCGGTGGTTCATCGCGGTCACGGGCAGCCTTCTCATCGTGGCGACCGTCTATGAACGATACCATTATCTGGTGGACCTTCTCGGCGGGGCCGCGTTCATGGTGCTCTGCGTCCTCACGGCACCCTTTCTCTATCGTACCGCAAAAGACCGCCTCGCAACAATGGAATCGCGTTTCCCCGCAGAGTAACCGCTTGACATTCCGGCCCGGCCTTTCTATAATTCGATACATGATCATTTGTTCAATTGAGACAGGATGAGAAAATGAGGGACCATTCCCTTCCCGGGACACCGGGGACAGTATTTATCCGCCGCCGCGCCGCCGAGGATGCCCGCAAAGCCATCCACGGCAGCGCGACCCTGCAGGGCCTTTCCGAGATCTTCAAAATGCTGGGGGATGAGACGCGCCTGAAGATCTGCCTCGTCCTTGCCCGGCGCGAATTGTGCGTCAACGACGTTGCCGGACTCGTCGGCCTCTCTGAGTCCGGGGTCTCGCACCAGCTGAGGATCATGAAGGCCATGCGGCTTGTCAAATACCGAAAAGAGGGGAAAATGACCTTTTATATGCTCGATGATGATCACATCGAGGACCTTATCCGGCTCGGCGTCCGCCATGTCTCCGAATAGCGGCCGGAAATATCTTGTCTCGGGCGTGTGCTGTTCCACCGAGGAGGCCGTGCTCCGGAAGTCGCTCGACAGGGAGCTGGGCGCCGGTCGGTACGACTACAACTCCGTGAGCTGCGAGCTCCGTGTGGAATCCGGAGTTCCGGCGTCGGGCGTCATTGCAAGTCTCCGGGCGGCCGGGTTCGGGGGCAAGGAGAGCGGGGAAGAGGAATCCCCGGAGCCGTTCCTCCGCCGACACGCCCAGGGGATCACCGTTGCGGCCGCAGCCCTCCTCTGTGGTGGGGGAATGGCCGCCGGCGGCGTAACATCCCGCGTGCTCCTCGGCGCGTCGATACTCGTCGGCGGACACAGGATCGTCCGGAGGGCGTTCGGGTCCCTCAGAATGCGCGCCCTGGATATGAACGTGCTGATCTGCGTCGCCGTGGCGGGGGCACTCGCCATCGGCAGATGGGAAGAGGGGGCGGCGGTGATCGTCCTGTTCGCCGTTTCCCTCATGCTCGAATCGTACAGCAGCACACGGACCCGCAGGGCGCTCCGCTCGTTGATGTCCCTGGCGCCTGAAACGGCCTCCGTCCTCCGCGACGGACGCGAACTCGTCACCGGCGTTGCAGACATCCGTCCGGGCGAACTCATCGTCATCAGGCCGGGTGACCGCGTCCCTCTCGACGGCATCGTCGTCGACGGGCGCTCGACGGTTGACGAGGCCCCGATCACCGGAGAGTCGGCGCGCAGAACGAAAGAGACCGGGGACATGCTCTACGCGGGATCCCTGAACGGGACGGGCGCGCTCAGGCTCAGGACGATCAGTGCAGCAGGAGAGTCGACGATTGCGCGCCTCCTGCACCTCATCGGGGAAACCCGGGATCGGCGCGCGCCCGTACAGAACACGGTAGACCGTTTCGCGCGCGTTTACACTCCCGCGGTTCTCGGCCTGTCAATCCTCGTTGCGCTCACGGGGATCCTTCTCCCGGGCGCATCGCCCGGGACATGGCTTTACAGGTCGCTCGTACTCCTCGTCATCGCCTGTCCCTGCGCGCTCGTCATCGCGACCCCCGTCGCGTTTGTCAGTGCGCTCACGAACGCCGCGCGGTCCGGCATACTCATCAAAGGGGGGACGCATGTTGAGACGCTTGCGAGGGTCTCGGCTCTGGCGCTGGACAAGACCGGCACGCTCACGACGGGGGATCCCTCGGTCACGGACGTGGTTCCCCTCGACTCACGGACGCGGGGACAGCTCCTGGCGACCGTGGCCGCGCTGGAAAAGGACTCCGAGCACCATCTCGCTTCCGCCGCCCTGCGCGCGTCGGAGAAGGAACCGGCGCCGGATCCCGTCCCTGCCGTCGAAGAATTCGAAGCGATCCCCGGCAGGGGAGTGCGGGGGATCATCGGGGGGAAGACATACTACCTCGGAAACCGCGCCCTGAGCAGGGAGTCGGGATTTCTCAACGGGGACGTCGAAGCCGCGTTGAAGAGATTTGACGGCGAAGGAAAGACGTCCATCGTTCTGGGGACAGGGGGAATCCCGCTCGGGGTTGTCGCGTTCCGGGACGGCATGAGGCTCGGCGGGCGCGGCATCATCGACAGGCTCCGCCGCGGCGGGATCAGTCGCGTCGTCATGCTTTCGGGGGACAGCGAATCCGCCGCGCGCCCCCTGGGGAACGCGCTCGGTCTCGATGAAGTGCGCGCCGGACTTCTTCCGGCGGATAAAGTCCGTGAGATCGAACGTCTCAGGGGTGCAGGCACCGTCGTGGGCATGGTCGGCGACGGCATCAACGATGCCCCCGCACTGGCGGCGGCGTCCGTCGGCATTGCCATGGGAATCAGCGGGTCGGACGCCGCGCTCGACACGGCGGACGTCGTCCTGATGTCCGACAACCTCGGCCACCTGCCGTACCTCTTCGGGCTGAGCCGGCTGACGCTCAGAATTGTCCGGCAAAATGTCGCGCTGGCGCTCTGCGTGAAACTTGTCGTCTGCGGGCTCGCCCTTGCCGGGGGGGCGACGCTCTGGACCGCGATCCTGGCCGACGACGGCGCAGCGCTTGCCGTGATATTTAACGCGCTCAGAATTCTCGCCTACGCGGACACGGCATGAGCCGCCCCTCATCCCACATACAGGTCCTGCGTGAAGTGCTCGGAGACAGGGGAGGGACCGAACAGTTCAATGCGGCCCACGGATTTCTCCGCTCCCGCCTCGTGGCGACAAGGGACACGGCGATCGGCTGCGATTTCCTCTTTGCGGCCGATGCCGCCGGCGTCGGTACCGCCCTGAAAGACCTTGTCAGGTTAGAGCATGAACACGGGAGAGATCTTCATTTTGATTATGCCGAAGTGGGGGGATATTACCTCCTCCGGATCGTCGGAACACCGCTCCAGAAGCCCGATATCGACGGGTACTTCAGCTGACCCCCCCTCCGTGCCCGCCCGGCCCGTTGACATTCTTCCGGAAAATCGGTACATTTAAAACCCTTGAAGTTTCGAACGAGTTGAGTCTCTTCCTCAGAGAGGATCACGCCGATGTATGCCGTCGTTCAGATTGCCGGAAAGCAGTACAGGGTCAGCCAGAATGACACGATCCAGGTCCCCACGCTTGACGAAAAGGAAGGGACAAACGTCAAGTTTGACCGTGTCCTTCTTGTCGGCAACGAAAAACAGATCACGGTCGGTCATCCCCTCGTCAGCGGCGCCAATGTAGAAGCCACGGTCGTCGGCGTCGGCAAATCCGACAAGGTCATGATCCTGAAGAAGAAGAAAAGAAAAGGATATCGCCTGAGACGCGGACACCGCCAGGCGTACACCGAAGTGAAAATAACGAACATCGCGATCTAAGAGGACCTGTCATGGCGCACAAAAAAGGTGTAGGGAGTTCCAGGAACGGGCGTGACAGCAACGCGCAGCGTCTCGGCGTGAAGCGTTTCGGTGGCGAGGTTGTGCCCGCCGGGAGCATCATCGTCCGTCAGCGGGGCACCCGGTTCGCGCCGGGAACCAACGTCGGCATCGGCGGCGACGATACCCTGTATGCAAAAATCGACGGTGTGGTGCACTTCAGGAAATACCGGAAGGCCAAGAAAGTCGTCAGCATCCTTCCGAAGCCTTAAGCGCGCCTCTCCGCTCTCTCTTCTCTGTCATTGACCGTGCGGTTTTCCGGGGCCGGCCGCGCGGTACCCCCGATCCACACTCGCCCGTAAACGGACTGAACCCCTACTCGCATGAAAAACTCGGAGGAATCGGCATGAAAATTACCGTCATCGGGGCAGGAAACGTCGGCGCCACAACAGCGCAGCGGCTCGTCGACAAACAACTCGCGAACGAAGTCGTCCTCGTGGACGTCATCGAGGGGATCCCGCAGGGAAAAGCGCTTGACATCGTTGAGGCCACCCCCGTCGAGAAGACCGATGTCCGGGTCGTGGGATCGAACGGGTACAATGAAACCGCGAACTCTGACATCGTCGTCATCACCGCAGGGATCGCGCGCAAACCCGGAATGAGCCGGGACGATCTGATGAACACGAACAGCGGCATCGTCAAAAGCTGCACCG
>PMJQ01000036.1:0-1447 GCA_003157485.1 Ignavibacteriota bacterium | reverse complement strand
CACGGGGACTCCATGGTGCCGCTCCCGCGCTACTCGACGGTTGCGGGAATCCCCATCACGGAGCTCATGAGCCAGGCGACGATCGAGCGGCTCGTCAAACGAACGCGGGACGGCGGCATCGAGATCGTCAATTACCTGAAGACGGGAAGCGCATATTACGCCCCTTCGTCATCGGCCGTCGCCATGGTCGAATCCATCGTCAGAGACAAGAAGAGGATCCTTCCCTGCGCCGCGTGGCTGCAGGGCGAATACGGGCTCAGGGACACGTTCGTCGGCGTCCCGGTGAAACTCGGCAGAAAGGGGATGGAGGAGATCATCCAGATCAAGCTGAATCCCGACGAGCAGGCGGCTCTTGCAAAGTCGGCCGAGGACGTAAAAGGCTCGATAGCGAAACTCAAGATCTGACAAATGTCGCGTGCGAGCGGGAGAGCCCTGCGCGCACTTCCCGGCGGGAGTGCGTGCGTCGGTGCTTTCCTTTTTTTTCTCCTCGTGCCCCTCGCGGGATGCCGCGACAGCGGGACGGGACCCTCCGGCGCGGCGCGCCAGACGGTGTCCGGACTCGTCTTCGCAGCGGGCGACACGCTCATCTTCGACGCATGGAACTACGACGCGTACAACGAGATTGTCGCGGCATCGCACACGACACCCTTCTGGAAGGTGTATGCGGTAAACGACACCTGGGCGGGCGCCGCAAACGTCACATCGATCCAGGAATTTTCTCCTCCTGCAGAACCGCCCGGAAAAACCGACACGCTTCGTTTCCGGTTCCTCTCCAACGGCGACATTTACCAGTACGGATTCATCGCGAGGGTGGTCATGCGTAGGGAGGGAGTGCGCCTTGCACCGTCGTGGGACCGGATCGCCGCGTTCTCCCTCCCCTCGACGGCCACCTGGGCGGTGGGAACGGCTGATACGACGGGACTGGATACGCTCCGGGGGACGGTGAACGGGGACGAGCAGTACTTTGTCGCGATGCTGAACGGCGTGAAGACGGTCTTTCACGGATACGGTGTTTCGCTCAGCTCGCTCGATCTCGAGTACACGATCATTGTCTCGGACATCCCGCCGGCGTTTCTCGTCATCGAGGAGGCATCAACCCCGATCGCCAACGGGTTCCTCCTGAATCTCGCCTCGCTCACGAAGCACTGAAGGCCGCTGGCGAAGTCACTTGTTCGTGTCGAGCCAGAGGCGCACGAGAGTTCCTGATTTTCCCACCTCGAATTCCACCTTATCCATGAGCGTCCGCATAAGGAAAATGCCCCTGCCGCTCTCGCGGAGCAGGTTTTCCTTTGCAAGCGGGTTTCCCACCTTTTCCGGTTTGAACCCCTTCCCTTCATCCTGGACCAGGAGAAGAAGCCAGCCCGGGAGCAGCTCGCACTTCACGTGAACTTTCTTTTCGGCGACGGAGCGGTTCCCGTGGACAATGGCGTTATTGACGGCTTCCGTC
>PMJQ01000041.1 GCA_003157485.1 Ignavibacteriota bacterium | reverse complement strand
CCGGTACAACGTATTCCACGACATCGCGGCGCTCCGTTACGGGGGGTGGGGGATATACTTCGACGAAGGGACGACGCACATTACCGCCGAACGGAACATGGTGTACAATACGACGCACGGAGGGTTTCATCAGNNGTTCGAGCATAACATCGTTCTCTGGGACACGAGCCAGTTCGTCGGGGGGAATGCACGGGGCGGGAGCATGATATTCGACAACAACCTCTACTGGTTCGCCGGAAAAGATTCGCTCCTCTTCGATTCGCTCTCTTTCGCCGGGTGGCAGTCTCGCGGGAACGACGTTCATTCCCGGATCGCAGACCCCGGCTTTGAGAATCCCGGGTACCGCGATTTTCGATTCAAGTACGGTTCAAACGCCGCCGCACTCGGGTACGAAGAACTCCCGTTCGAGGATATCCGCGGCGATGTGCCGTTCGTCGGGATATCGGCGGAAAGGCCTGAGCATTCCCGCCACCGCATTTTGTACAATAGCGACGGTTCAAACATTTTCTGGCGGAAGTCATTTTCCCGTGACAACGTGTACAGGAGCGTCGACGAGGTGGCGGATGCGGGCATCACGACGTTTCTCTTCAATCCGAACCCTTGCCAGAAGGGGATCTACCCGGGCGGGAAGGCCGGCATGTTTTCATACGAGTTCCCTGTATCTCCCGGATATGTCCCCTCTGAACGGGACTCAATGTACAGGCACTTCAGTGACAACCTGCAGATGCTTCTGAAAGACTCGCTCGATCCTGTGGGCATGATCGTCGACAGGGCAAGGCTCAGGGGGATGGAGGCATTTCTGACAATAAGGATGAACGAGCTTCACGATGTCGACGTCCCCGGGAGTCCTCTTCTCGGTGATTTCTGGAAATCACATTCCGAATACCGACTCGGAGGGTATGAAGGATGGGGAGCGTACGCGCTGAACTACGGAATCCCCGCGGTCCGGGAATACTACTATTCTCTCATCCGCGAGCTCTGTGAGAGGTACCCCGTAGACGGGATCGAGCTGGATTTCATGAGGTTCCCGTATTACTTCCCCCGTGATTCCGCAAACTCGCCGTCGCGCGCCGCGCTCATGACGCAGTTCGTGGAACAGGTTCGCAGGATGAGTCGTGAGGCGGGGAACCGGCGGGGGATACCAATACTCCTTTCTGCGCGCGTCCCCTCTTCGCTCGCCTCGTGTGCTTATGCGGGGCTCGATCCCGCGGAGTGGAGCAGAAGGGGGCTTGTCGATTTTCTCACTGTCGCCCCGTTTCTTTCCACCGAGCCTGATATGCATATCGTCGAGTTCAGGAATTCGTGCGGAGACATCCCCCTGTACGGGTGCCTCGAGTTTATGTGCGGGGAGCGGATGATGACTGTGGAGGAAATGCGCGCTGCATCTGCACTCTTCTATGCGGCGGGAGCGGACGGGATATACTCGTTCAATTATTTCTGCGCGCGGGAGTGGGGACAGGAACCGGTGTTCTCTGTGTTCCACGACATCAAAGACCCGGTCCGGCTCGGGAATATGGAAAAAGTCTACACACTTTCAGCGGCGAAGTCTCCCATCCCACACGTGAGCCTCCCCGCGCCTCTTCCTCTCCGGATCCGGAAGGGGGAGACGCGGAGGATTTCGCTCCCCACATCAGAACCGGTCCTTCCCGCGGGCGTCCGGCTCCGTGTGGAATGCGCGGACACTGTTGCCGGAGGGAGTATCGATCTGCGGTTCAACGGGGTTCTGCTCCGTCCGGGACGACATCCTGCGACCCGGCTCGTAGCCCTGCGCGAAGTCCTTTATGATCCGCCGCCTGTGGCCTTTTCGCTCGAGTTCGACCTCGATCCGAACACGCTGAGGAACGTCAACACGATTTCGCTCTCAGCATTGACGGATGTGACCGTGAACTGGATATACCTGACAGTGAACCACTAGGAATCTTCCCCGGCCCCGTCATTCAGTCCTGAACCGCTCCTGGAACGTCGGCGCCTCCCCGGCAAGCTTGATAAACATGTCGAGGGGGACCACCTCGAACCCGGGTCCGAGCCTGTCGATGATGTTCTTCGTCCGCTGGAGGGCGCTGTATTCACGAATGTGGACGAGGAGAAAGTAGGGGCGCCTGGCGTTCACCGCGGCAAGCTCCTCCAGGTCGGCGGCGGCGTCTGCCTCCGGGCGCGTCTCGGAGAGGTAGTAATCATATGATATGAGTGGTTTTCCGTCCTTCACGGCGAACGTGTAGGAGGGAGCGTAACCGTTGATGAACCCCGTTGCTTCCGGCATCCCCGCATAATACGCGTCGACGACTTCCTTCGTCAGGTCGCTGTTCCCTTCCACCGTTGCCCCCTCAGAGTAATCCATGAACTCAAACACGGGAAGGTCGAGTGCCCGAGTCATCGTCCGGGTCATTGCAATGACCTTCGGGAGCATCGACGGCGGTATGGCTTTCGGATACATGTATCCCGGGCCTGAAAGGCCCCCCACGAAATAGTCGTTCGGTGTCGCCATCCCGTAGAAATATTCAAGCATCGCAGGGGCAAGCCACTGCCAGTTCATCGTTACTTCCCATGCGCAGGGGATAGACCCCCTTCCGGGCTTGAACCATGCGCCCAGTCCCATCCCGTCGGTCTGGACAAGAGCGATGTAGGTTTTCTTTTCGGGGACATACTGCTTCCCCGGTACAATGCTGCTCGAATTTTTCCAGACGAATCCGCGCGATGCGGGTGTGAGCGAGGAGAAGCTCATATTGGGGAGTGTATGGAGGCCCTCCACACGGAGCGCGTGATGTGATGCGAGCGTGACGAAATCCCGCTCCTTGTCCTTGGCGTACGAGTGCCATCCCATGACCATGGAGAGCGGCTTCATTTCCCCCATGATCCTGTCGGCGAGCCTGTACTCCGCGCTGTCGCCGGGAAGCGTCGACAGATCCGTGAAAAACGCCCCCCGCGCGATCCCGAAATCCGCGACCCCCGGTTTCATGATCTTTCCCGATTCTCCTCCCATCCAGAGGACGTAATCGCGCGAGCATCTCTTCCAGTACTCGTTGTACGCCCATGCATAGATCTCCGCATCCTTCATCCCTGCGAACTTTCCTCTGAAATCCGCCAGGCACTTCAATCCCTCGCTTTCGGCGAGAGGAATCTGGTCCCCCGTGACGACGATTCCCCTCTCGAGTCCTGCTACCGTGAACGCGACGATGAGCGACGTGCGGACGACTTTGTCCCAGACAATATAGCCCTTCACGGCGTCGCGGAATGTCCTCAGTGCGGACTCCGGCGTCTTCAGCTCGGCAAACGTGTAGTTCCGCCTGTCCCTGTAGTAGTCGAGGACGGTGGGCGTGTACAGGAAATCCCAATTCTCGGGGTACACGAAATAGAGCCGGGGCGCATTCGTATTTGCGAGGCCCTGCAGGCTTATGAGGAACGCGTTCACGGGGAGTTTCCCATCGATCGTCCAGTCGTCGTCAAGCCTCATCATCCAGGCGGAGGCCGTCCCTTCCCGCTTGAGGATGAACCGGACGGGAGGCCCGCCCCTGCGGGTGGAGCGTTCGATCGCGTATGTCATCGTCTCGCCGTCCTGCGAGATCGTGTAGGAACGCCTGGCGGTGACCCCGGTTCCCCCCTGGGAGCCGCGGAGCGTGTACCGTTCGTCGATCCTCAGCGTCATGCCGGAATCCCGCCATGACCCCGCGGCCCGCCGTGCGCCTCCGCGTTCCATCATGAGCCCCATGAACACGTTCGAAGGGAACACGCGGGACGTGACGGGGATGCGGACCTCCGCGCCTCCGGGCGTGAGAGCGACGGAGTCTCGGAACTGCCGTCCTCTTCCCCAGACGTCGACGATTGTCACCGCCGGCCCTTTCACGCTGATGTCGACGGCGACAGTGCCGAACAGGTCGATGTCGCTGCTCTTTTCCGGAACCATGGTCCAGCGGCCGGCGAACGCCGCGTTATCTCCGGCCCGGGAAGGGGAGGGATCAAGGAGCATCAGGATCGTGAAAAGCAGGGCAGAGCGCGTGAGCGTCATGGCGGGTTCCCCGGGAGAGTTGTCATTCCGCAAATAAAACAGTGTTTCTCTGGTGAAGTACAGAATACGGAGAAATCGCCCGGCGCGCAACATTGATTGTTCGCGTGCGCTTCGCTATCATTCTGCCACAAAAGAAACGTCATTTCATGCCTGAAACAACTGATGCTCACCGGCCGTCCCCCTTCGATGGATCTCTTTACGCCGTCCGGCACGGAGCCGCCCGCGGGCGACCTGGGAATC
>PMJQ01000163.1 GCA_003157485.1 Ignavibacteriota bacterium | reverse complement strand
TCTCCCTGTCAAGCCCGTCGGCGACCACGAGCGCATCGGGATTGATCTCGATCACGCTCCTGATGGACGGGCCCTTCCTGTCGATCGCTTCGATCCGCGCGAGATACGATTCGGTGATTGAACGCGCGGTGTATTTTCCGGACGCCATCCACCCGGCAATCTCCCCGATCGTCTTCTCGCTGAGTTCCGGGTCCTGCGCCTCCGGGTGCGGAAGGGGGGCGGCGGCGTCTCTGCCGGAAATTCCCGTCGCCAGAAGCACTCCTCCCGAAAGACCGGTCTTGATGAATCCCCTCCGGGACATAACGCCGTTTTGTTCCTCCGTGCCCGCACTGTCGATCATGGAATCTCCTCCATCGTGGTGTGTGTGGTTCGCCGCTACTTGCCTCCCCGGGTGAATTTACCCCGTCCCTCACTCCGCATCCTGATACATCGTGCGGATCTGCTCGTCGATATAAAACCAGTCGTCGTCGCAGCGGAACTGTTTCGGATCCATCGATCCGAGGTCCATTGTCTGCCATTCGGTCGTGGGATGAATGAACGCGAACTTCCCGGGCGATGTGGTCACCCTGACGGGCATGTGGAAGTCCTTCACGTCCGCCCTCCAGCGGTACCGGCACTTCAGACCGCCCCCCCGTGCCATCAGAAACACCTCGAGCTTGGGAAGTGCCGCATAGCGGAGATACTGGTCGAAGAAGTATGTGAAGTCGGTTCCCGTCGCGCGGTTGACGTACCCGACGATGTCATCCGTCGCGATCGTTTTGTACCTGAACGTCATTGACATGTTGCGCATCAAGGCAAACCAGAGTGAATCGTTGTCGAGAACCCCGCGCAGCGTGTTCAGCATGAGCGATCCCTTCGGGTACATATCCCCCGACCCTTCGTTGTTCACGTTGTATGCGCCGAGTATCGGCCTCTGGTTTCCCACCTGAGTCTTCTTCGCATTGACATACTCGAGCATCGCCTGCTTGCCGAACATGCACTCGACGTACATCGCCTCCGCGTGCGCGCCGAAGCTTTCGTGTATCCACATGTCCGCAATGTCCTTCGCGGTCACGCCGTTCCCCCACCACTCATGCGCCGATTCGTGAATAATAATGAAGTCGAACATGAGTCCCCACGGGGAGCCGGACATCCCCCGGTACCCGTTCCGGAACCCGTTCCCGTATGCCACCGCGCTCTGGTGCTCCATCCCTAGATGCGGGGACTGAACAAGCTTGTACCCGTCCCGGACGAACGGATAGGGGCCGAAGTATCTCTCGTAACAGGCGAACATCGGCTTCACCTGCGTGAACTGCTTCTCCGCCTTTGCGAGGTCTTCCGGCAGGACGTAGTAATCGAGCGTCACGGTCTCCTCGCCTTTATACGTCTCCCCGAAATGCGAGAACTTCCCGATGTTCACCGTCACGCAGTAGTTATTGATCGGGTACGTCACGGCCCAGTCAAAACGCCGCCATCCGTCCGGGAGGGTCGTCACACCCCGGAGACGTCCGTTCGAGATGTCTTCCAGACCCGGGGGGACAGTCACGCGTATGCTCATGCTGTCAGGTTCATCCGACAGGTGGTCCTTGTTCGGCCACCAGAGGCTCGCACCCGTCCCCTCGCATGCGACCGCAACCCACGGATTTCCGGACGAATCTTTCGTCCAGATCATTCCGCCGTCCCACGGAGGGTTCTTTGCCTCCTGCGGTTTGCCGGAATACTTTAGAACAAGGTTGTACGTCGTTCCGGGCCTGAGCGGTTCATTTAGCGCGATAAACACCGCGTTGAACTCACGCGTAAAATGAAGAGGCCGGCCCCCGTCGAGCACTGCCGACTCCAGCGTCATATTCGCAAACAGATCCACCTGCAGCCGTGAAGAGGCCTCCATCGCCGTGAACCTGATTGTGTTGGAACCCGAAATGAACTTTCGTTCCGGGTCTACGCGGACGTCGAGGTCGTACCACCTGACGTCGTAGCAGGTCCGTTCAGGCCTGAGCATCCCCCGGAGCGTATCCGTGCGCGTAAATACCGGCGTCGCATTATTCCGGGAATTCTGTGCAGAGAGCGTTCCGCCGAAAGCACACAGGAGAGAGAGGACGGCAATCAGTGTTCCGGAAATCCGAGGGCGTCGCATCAGTATCCCTCCCCTGCTGCGGGAGGAATCTTCAGTTGATCGAAGAGGAATGCATAGACGTCCGTCTCTTGTGCGATCATATCGTCGAGCGAACTGCCGAACCCGTGACCGCTCACGGAGCTCGTCCGCAGGAGGACCGGAAATGCAGAGCCCGTCGCCGCCTGAAGCCGCGCCGTCATCTTCCTGGAATTCGCCGGGTCGACGCGGCCGTCGTTGTCCCCTGTAAGCATAAGCACCGCCGGGTACTTCACGCCGTCGACAACATGATGGTACGGCGAATAAGCGAACAGCGCCTTGAATTGGTCGGGGTCCTTCGCGCTCCCGAATTCCGTCACATTGAATGCGCCGTTCGGGAAAAGCTCGAACCGGAGCATGTCGTAAAGCCCCACGCGGCTCACGACCGCCCGGAACAGTTCGGGTCTCTGCGTCAGGGCGGCACCCATCAGGAGTCCCCCGTTGCTCCCCCCCTCGATCGCGAGCTTCTCCGCGGAGGTGTACTTCTTTGCGATCAGGTACTCCGCGCACGCGATAAAGTCGTCGAAAACGTTCTGCTTTTTCGTCAGTTTCCCGGCATCATGCCACGTTTCCCCGAACTCCCCGCCCCCCCGGAGGTTTGCGTCAACGTAAATCCCTCCGTGGTCTATCCACAGCCGGTTGGTTCGGGAAAACTGGGGCACCTCGGAGATGTCAAACCCGCCGTAGCCGTAGAGAAGCAGGGGGCTCTTTCCGTCGGAGGCTGTTCCCGTGCGGCGGAAGATATTCATCGGGATTTTCGTCCCGTCTTTTGACGTGGCGGAATCACGTATCACCTCGCAATCGGCGTACGAGATCCCCGAACTGTTCACGAGCCGTGTCCTGACGGCGCCGTTCGCCTTCGGGTCGTACGTGAAGTATGCGAAGTTTTCGAGATACGTCTCTACGCCGTAAAGCACCGTATCCCCCCTGAGGGGGATAATGCCGCCTACTGTTGCCACGGGCGCCGTAGGCAGCATCGCCCTGAACATCCCGTTCATGTCGAACACACGCACACGAGACGGTCCGCCGACAAGATCGAGGACGTAGAGCCTGTCAGCTCCCGGAAGTATGGCGGTAATCACCGCGTCGGATTCGGTGACGATCGTCTTCGCGGACTTGAGGTCGGGCCCGGCAAGCGGAACGGTCTTGATCATCCCCCGGGGAGCGTCCTTTTTGGAGAGGAGATAAAGAGTCGCATCCCTGCCGAACGACGCATTGCTGATCCCGTCGCTGAAATCCGCAACGCGCGTCCATCGCTCGCCCGGACCCATCAGGGAGAACGCAAACTCCCCTCCGTCCCCGTTCGCAACCTTTACGAGAAGGTATTTCGAGTCCTCGCTCATGGCGAGCGATATCTCCGCGATGCGGGGAAAATCCTTTCCCGTCACATACCGGTCGCGTGAGGCCGGCGTACCGAGCTTGTGAAAATACACCTGTTGATAGAAATTCTCGTCGCCGGCGGGGCGTTCGTTCCCCTGCGGGTACCGCGTATAATAGAATCCCGACGCGTCCCTGTTCCATGCGATGCTCCCGCTTGCGGTCGGGAAATTCACGCGGGGAACAACGTCGCTGAGTTTCCTTCCCGTGGACGTCTCGAACACCGACGCCGTGCCGTCTTCGCTCCCTCCCTTTGAGAGCGACACGGCGACGAGCTTTCCGTCCCGGGACGGGACATAAAAATCGATCGACGTCGTCCCTGTCGTATCCAGAACGTTCAGGTCCAGTACCGTGTGTTCCGAGGAAAGATCGTTCGGGGAATCGAACGTGACAAGAAGGGGCTGTTCCTTCGGGGGTTGATACTTGATCACGAAGAGCTTCCCCCGGAAGAACCCCGCGTCGTACGACACCGAATTCTGCCCGTAAAGCTGTTTCAGCTTTGATGCGATCGCGGCGCGCGATGCGGTCTTGTCGAGTATCGAGCGTGTGAGTGAATTCTGTGCCGCAACCCAGGACGTCACCGCCGGATCATTCCGGTTTTCGAGCCACCGGTAGTCATCCACAACAGAAGTACCGTTATAGACGTCCGTCACCGGTTGCTTCGCAGCCGGGGGATACGCAGGGCGGGAGGGTGTGCATCCGCTGATCAGTGCTGCGGCTGCGGCAAGTACTGCAATCGTGCGCATTCGGAACATTGTGTCGACTCCTGGGAGGGTGTGCAATGGTCGGGGATCGTGTGGAGGGAAAAGTACGCGGGGAACCTGCAAATGTCAAGGCGCTCTAAAAGCAAAGCCCGGATCTCTCCGGGCTCACACAGAAATCATTCTCCGTGCTTCGAGGGGTTTATTCGTCCCCCTCTTCGATCGGTTCGAATGACGCCATCCCTTTGTCTTCGGGATGCTTTCCCGTTATCCTCTCGTACGCAAGCCAGGTGCACACGTACTTGACCTGCGGATCCGAAGTGAATGTCGCCGTCCGTGCGATCGCAAATGAACCCCTCTCGCTCCCGATCTGGTCGAGAGCAAGAGCCGCCAGTATCCGGACAGGGCGTTCCTGCTGTTCGTTCTTCAGTATGGCCATAAGCGGGATGACGCACTCCGAGAATGACTCTTCCGGCAGGATTCTGTTCAGATCGCGAACGAGCTGTGCGGCGTCCGCCTGCATGCCGGGGATTCCGCTTTCCAGCGCGATCACGATGTTCGGCTCAATGAGATCAACCCTGGCCTTCGGCATCGACTCGACGTAGCTCTCGCCCTCCACCGCGGAGGAGATGTCTGTTGTACTGGGGNNGCCCCGCCGAAGGCAGGGCCTGCCCCGCTGAAGGCAGGGGGCGTGCAGAGCATTCCGCCGGCCACAAGGCAGAATCCTGCAACGATAGTTCGTTTGTTCCTTAACATGACTCCCTCCCGGGTGATATGAGTTGTGAATCGGGACTTCACATCATGGTACGGGGGGTGTCAGGAGGGGTTACAGGGGTACACAACAGCCTGTATCCTTCGTCAACAGGGGAAGGCCCTTCCCGGAGCACAATTCAAAGTATTTCTGAATTGAGCTTGACGCGGGGGACAAATGGCCCTATCGGATCACCAGAAGTCGCTTGGTCTGAACAAAATCTCCCGCGTGAATCCGGTAGAAGTACACGCCGCTCGCAAGGCCACCTCCATCGAATTGTACATCATGAATGCCGGCTTCCTGGCTCCCGTTGACAGGTGTGGCGACCTGCTGGCCGAGGATGTTGAAAACTGACAATGTTACCTGCGACCTTACCGGGAGCGCGTAGCGTATCGTCGTCGTCGGATTAAACGGGTTGGGGAAATTCTGCTCGAGTCTGTAGATAGCAGGCGCGCCGTTCCGTGGCATGGCAATGCCGGCGACAATCTCCGTAAGGGGCCGTCTGTAAACGCCGCCGTTGAGGACTGAGAAATTTGACCAGGGGTCGCTCACTGTCCCGGCGAAGATGTTCATTTCACCTGCCCCGCCGGAGGTGGACGAGACGACAAGAGCATTTATCATGACATCACTCGCCCGAATGCCGTCATTTGTCGCCGTCCAAGTTGAACCGCTATCGGGGGAATAAAATACTCCTCCCCCCCATGTCCCCGCAAACAGGCTTGTGCCTGAGACAGCGAACGAATGGAGAAGGCCGCGGTAGCTCAGGCCGTTGTTGACGGTCTTCCAGTTTGTGCCGTCGTCAGTGGATAACGAGACTCCGCCGCCGATTCCGGCAAAGAGATTCGTCCCGTGCAGAACAAGTGCCCAGACAGGGTTGCCCGTTGCGCCCGTACCTCTCCATGTTGCCCCGCTATCGGTGGAGAGAAAAACCCCGACATCAGTGCCGGCAAATAGTCTCGTGTTAGCGCTCCCTGCCGTGCCGGAGGAGATGGCAAGAGCTGACACCCAGGCGCTGTTGGCAACGTGGTTGCTTGCTACACTCCAGTTCTTGCCGCCGTCGGTGGATCGATAGACGCTGCCGCTGTCGGTGCCGGCAAAGATGTTGTTGCCGGAGACGGCAAAAGCATCGACGGCGGTTGTCGCAAGGGTGCCGCTGGCTGGCATCCAACTCAAACCACCATCGGTTGAATGAAAAACGCCTCGGCTCGTCGCAGCAACAAGACACGTGTCTGATGCTGCGAGAACATTGACATTCGGGACTGTCAATCCGCTGTCGGCAGAAATCCACCTTTCACCATTGTCGGTCGAGCGAAATATGCCTAACCCGGTTCCGGCGAACAGGCTCGTTCCTCCCCCCGCTACGGGGGAGGCCGCCAGAGTGTTTACTTCAGTTGGTATCAGGCCGGTACTCTCGGCTGTCCAGCTCGTCCCTCTATCTGTCGAAACAAACGCTCCGGCGGCATACGTCCCGGCAATGAGATTCTGACCGCAATGCGCCAACGTCCTGATTGAAAGTCCTCCGTTGGTGCTGGTCAAGCCGTTATTCGTCGGGACCCAGGTTGTCCCGCCGTCGGTCGAGCGGAATACCCCGTTGCCCCAGGTCCCCGCATAAACGTCCGCGCCGCCGGCAGCGGGAATCACCTCAAATGCCTCGACCGGCGCACCCGCCAGTGCACGAGGTGTCCAGGTTGTGCCGCTATCCGTGGAACAGAAGACACCGCTTGTATCAAGTCCGACGAAAAGAGTTTTTCCTGAGGCGCCAAGTGCGTTGACGTAAATCCGTCCCATCATATTTGTCAGCCCTGCATTCACCGCGGTCCAGGTTTTCGCGCTGTCTGTGGACCGGAAAACTCCGCCTCCCCACGACCCGGCATAAAGGACCGTTCCCGACCAGACAAGAGCTTCGACAGCACCGTTCGTCAGTGAGTTATTGAACGTCATCCAGCTTGTGCCGTCATTCGTTGAGACGAAGACGCCGGCGTAACTGCCGGCGAATATGCACGTCCCGATGGCTGCCAAAGATGTGACATTAGGATCGGTTGGTAGTCCCGCGTTGACCTGAGTCCAGTTCGACCCGCTATTGGTTGAGAGAAAAACACCTCTGCCGTATGTCGCGGCGAAGATATTTGTTCCTTCAACGGCGAGAGCACTGATATAGCTCGTGTCTGTCAATCCGGTATTGGCAGCCCTCCAGTGTGCGCCGACATCGGTTGAAAGAAACACGCCGCCGTACATCCCCGCGTAGATGTTCGGTCCGCCTTCTGCAACGGGCGAGACGGCAAACACATGCACCGACCCACCGTACGGTCCGGTTTGTACCCATTGGGCGTGGCACGCCGTGCTCATCACGAGAAAGCGAAGAACAGCAATTACAGCGAGTGACGCCTTTCGCAATATCAGCATGTCCCCTCCGGGTGTTGAGTGTCAATCAACGCATTCCTTGATTGAAACTCCGATCCCGCGTAACTCGAGGCCTATCGGAGCAAAATGAGTCTCTTCGTTTGGACAAAATCGCCTGCTTGAATCCGGTAGAAGTACACTCCGCTTGCGAGACCGCTGCCGTCGAACTTTACTTCATGGTAACCCGCTTCTTGTTCTTCCTGAACGAGTGTAGCAACTTCCTGGCCAACCATGTTGTACACCTTTAGCTGAACAGCAAACTTGTGTGGCAATCCGTACCTGATGGTGGTCGTCGGGTTGAACGGGTTCGGGTAGTTCTGCATCAAGCTAAATTTCGTCGGAAATTCGGCCAACGAGGGAACGGCAGAAGTGATCAACTGTCGTCTCCAGATCCCGCCAGGAGTCCCGGCAAAGAGATTCGTGCCGTTGATTGCGAGGGCAGAAATATTAGAGTTCATCAAGCCAGCCGCAGTCCAGCTCGAGCCGCTATCGGTGGAACGAAAGACGCCGCCACCGACGCCAGACGTCCCGGCAAAGAGATTCGTCCCCTCCAGCGCAATGGCATTAACCCTGGTGTCCGACGGCAACCCTGTGCCCGGGGCAGACCAGCTTGTGCCGTTGTCCGTGGAACGAAAAACGCCGCCGCCAGTAGTGCCTGCGAAGAGACTCGTGCCGCTGACTGTCAGGGCATAAACATAAGCGTTCGAGGGCAACCCCGTGTTGACCGCAGCCCAGATCGTACCATTGTCCGTCGATAGAAAGACGCCGCCACCAAGGGTGCCTGCAAAGAGATTTGTGCCACCTGCCCCGTTGGGGCTGACGCAAAGCGAGGAAACACCGGTATCTGTCAGTCCTTTGTTCACTGGAGTCCATTTGCTGGCGCCATTGGTGAGGAGATAGACGCCGCCAAGAGTGCCGGCAAAGAGATTCGTTCCGCTGAAGGCAAAGCCAGTAACCAGGGCATTCCCCGGCAACCCATCGCCCACGCCAGTCCAATTTGCCCCACTATCAGTAGAGCACACAACGTAGGGGCCACCCCAATCATACCACCCTTCTCCAACGAAGATGGACCCGCTGTCGTTGACGGCAAGAGCGGTATAAAAAGCAGCCTTGGAACCCACGAGAATCTCCTTAAAACTCTCCCCACCATCGTCGGAGCGAAAGACACCATTCCAGTAACTACCTGAAGTATAGGCAAAGAGATTCATGCCGGACCCGACACTTGACGGGCCAACGGCAATACCAGCAATCGAGGTATTGATCGGCAACCCAGCACCCCCGGCAGTCCAGCTTGCGCCGTTGTTGGTGGAGTGAAATACGCCAGCACCCCAGCTCCCTGCAAAAAGATCCGGGCCGTTGGTCGCAAGGGCCACAATGGGAGCGTTCATCAAGCCGGAATTGACGGCAATCCAATTGCCGCCGTTGTCGGTCGACAGAAAGACGCCGCCACCGGTTGAGGCAAAGAGATTCGTCCCGATAAAGGCAAGGGCACCAACGTTCGTGTTCGCCGGCAATCCGGCGCTCGCGACAGTCCAGCTTGTGCCGTTGTTGGTGGAGAGATAGACACCACTATCTGTCCCGGCAAAGAGATTCGTCCCCTCCAGCGCAATGGCATTAACCCTGGTGTCCGACGGCAACCCTGTGCCCGGGGCAGACCAGCTTGTGCCGTTGT
>PMJQ01000184.1 GCA_003157485.1 Ignavibacteriota bacterium | reverse complement strand
CTGCGCCGCCAGCACCGGCCCGATGAGCGGGCCGGCCCCTGAGATCGCCGCAAAGTGGTGTCCGAACAGCACCCATTTGTTCGTCGGCATGTAGTTCTGGCCGTCTTTGAGCACATGGGCAGGGGTCTCCCGCGTGTCATCGAGCGCAACGACCTTCGCGGCGATGAACGCGCTATAGTACCTGTACGCGATCGCCATCACACAGAGTGACCCGATGATCAGCGGCAATGCATGCATGTCGACACTCCCCTGGTGGTGGCAGGATGAATCGCTTAAAACGCGTTCCTCAGAAGCGTGATCGCCGGCGAGCCTCCGCCGTCGATAATCGTCACAACATCGAACCTGCAGGCCTGGCCGGTGATGCCGTGAATGGCAAGATAGGCAGAGGCGACTCTCCGGATCGTCTGCTGTTTCGACGATGTGACCGCATATTCCGGGGGTCCGAATGCGGCGTTCGTCCGCATCTTGACTTCACAGAAGACGAGGTCCTCTCCGTCGCGGGCGACGATGTCGATCTCGCCGGTTCGCCTGTGACGGAAATTCCGTTCGACGATCCGGTACCCGCGCGCAGCGAGAAAACGGGACGCGATCTCCTCCCCCCGCGTTCCTTCCCTGCGGAGGTTGCGGCGGGGGATCCGCCGCTCTGCAGGGCCGGTCAACGTGGCCCCTTCACGCGTTCTCCCCGGCGACGATCCGGCCGCTCCCGGCTCGGGAATGAAATGAGCGGCGGTGGATGGGGCACATGCCGAGCCTGAGTATCGCCTCCCGGTGAGCGGCGGTGCCGTACCCCTTGTGTTTCGCAAATCCATACCCAGGGTACGCCCTGTCGAGTTCCTCCATTGTCCTGTCCCGCGTGACCTTGGCGATAATGGAAGCGGCGGCAATCGAGAAGCAGAGGCCGTCCCCCCCGATGACCGTCGTGAAGGGGATTCCGAGCGTGGCGGCACCCGGCCTGAACAGGTTCCCGTCAATGATCATGTGCCCGGGGCGAAGGCCCAGGGCTCCCACGGCACGATCCATTGCGAGGAATGTCGCGTTCAGTATGTTGATCTCGTCGATCTCCGTGTTGTCGACGGACCCGACCCCGACAGCGTACGCCCGGCTCATGATCCCGTCGAACAGCGCTCCGCGGGCCGCGGGGGTAAGCTTCTTTGAGTCGTTGACGCCGGCGATGAGCGTGCCGGAAGAGAAGATCACGGCGGCCGCCACAACGGGCCCGGCGAGCGGGCCTCTCCCCGCCTCATCTATTCCCGCGACAGAAAAGCCTTCCGCCCGGAGCGAATCTTCCAGCACGTGAAGGGGTCCGTGATCGGCGCCCGGAGTCCGGTCCGTGATTCCGTCAGAAATCATTGATAAGCCCGATGTGGATCTTCGCAGTACCGAACGTGTCTCCCTGGCCGAATGCCAGACTCACACCCATGTTCCCCAGGGGAGTGTCGATCCGGATCCCGATCCCGTAGCCGTATTTGAACGCGCGCGCCGACGGAGTGCCGAGAAGATCATCGGCCGGGAGGTCGTAGTACCCGGTGTCGAGAAATCCGAACAGGAATGACCTCCGCGCAATAAGGAAACGGTACTCCGCGTTCGTCCAGGCGATCTCGGCACCCATGAACTGGTTCTCCCGGTAGCCCCGGAGCGTGTTCGCGCCGCCGAACTGGTACATTTCGCCCGGCTGAACTTCCCCCGTCCGGATCTCCCTCCCGTGGATGCCGAATGCCATCACCTGCCGCCGGAAGAGGGAAAGGTAAAACTCAAAGTCGACCCCGAGCCGCTGTATTGTCCCCCCTGTGACCGCCCCGGCAGAGACCCCCGGGGGGATCGAGCCGATCGATTTGCGCCCGTAATGGTAATCGGTCAAATACCGGACTCCCGACTCCGCACTGTAGATGTCGTCCCGTGTGTCGTACTGAATTTCGATGCCGCCGGTCGTCTCGCTGGTTCCGACGGCCGGCCGAGCGGTCGTCGAATCTGAGGCGGGAATGACCTTCTCGGAGCTGAAGACGAGGGAGACCGAAAGCTCTTCCGAAAGCATGAGTTCAGTCTGGAGGTCGACAGTGCGCCGCACGTACGTGCTGTCCTGCTGCCTCTGGAGGAAACCTCCGCCGACGTTCACAGGGAGGGAGAATATCCACGGCTCAACGTACCGGACGCCGATCTCCTGCGAGAGGCGGTCCTCCCGCTGCCACCTCAGGCTCAGCTTGCGCCCGGTGCCGAAAAGATTACGCATCGACACCGACGCAAGACCGGTCAGATATCCGCCTGTTCCCGGGACCGCGGGGGGGATGTATCCCAGGATGCCGTCGAACGTGTTGGTATTCCCCTCCTTGACGTTGATAAGGAGTCCCCCGTGCCCGTCACGGACATACAGCTCGGGATCCGAGACGGAGGAGAATATGTTCAGCCGTTTCAGGCGCTCCCTGATGGCGTCGATCTTGGCCGGGTTGAACGGTTCACCCCGCTGAAGCCGCGTCTCGCGCATGATGACGGACGCGTCAGTCTCTTTGTTCCCCTCCACGCGGATCTCGTCGATTGTCATCAGAGACCCTTCTTCGATCCGGAGGAGAACGTCGACGGAGTCCCCGTCGATCCCAGCCCGCGATCCGAGGCTGTCGACAGAGCAGCGGACAAGCGGGTACCCCAGCTTTTCATATCGTACAAGAAGTGCGTCGATGTCCTTCTCCAGAACGCCCTGATTCAGGGGGGCGCCGGGGGCCAGGTCAAACCGGCTCAGAATCTCCGCCTCCGAAAGCCTGCTCTCTCCCGCCACGCTGATCCGGGCGACGACGGCCTGCCTCCCTTCTTCTACTACAAGCCCGATGTCGACGAATGCACTATCGGGGGAGGAAAATAACGGGTCAAAACGGACCCGGGCGCCAAGGTATCCCTGGCCGCGGTACGCGTCGAGGACGAGCCCGGAATCGCTCCGGAGCGCGGCCGGAGAAAACGGAACGCCGGTGCGGGATGCAAGCCAGCCGGTGATTTCGCGGGCGGTAAAGACGGTGTTCCCCCGGACCGCAAGGGAACGGATCGTGGAGGCATCGCAGAGGGATGACACGGCGACGAGCAGAAGAACCAGCCGCGGGCACCAGACGGGACCCCGGGCCGGGGCGGTGCGCGCGGGCAAGCGGACGTCGGTGGCCGGTTCAGAAGTCACGGCGGCGGTTGTACACTTCCCAGAGCGGCGTCAGGAGGCGGTAGTCCCCGAAGCCGTTCTCATCCCTGAAGACAAACTGAAAATTCAGCTCGTAGTACTGCCACACTTCCTCCGGCTTTTCGTCGATCTGAAACGGATACCGTTCCACGTTGCTCGGCGGACCCAGAAGGATGTACACGAGTCCCATGTCCGTGCGCCACCCCTCACGGTAGCGGGAGAAATGCCTGTTGGCGTATTCGATCCGGGCATAATAGAGCGCCATCTTTTCGTTGCGGGGGGCATTCGGGTTCGTGCTCCGCCGTTTCCAGAAATCGAGAAACTTCTGCTGCTTCTCCGCGAGCGTCGCGGCCGACTTCAGATCGGCCATCTCGTTGTCCTTCGCAATATACTGGAGCTGTTCAATCGCGATGTCGAGATCCTTCGCCGCGCGGGGAAGGCCGTCCCAGCGGACGATGATCTCCCGCACCCGCGACGCGACGGCCTTCCCTTCAACGCCGCGCGGTACGGAGGCGGGAATCGCCCGGATGGAAAGGATGTAGTCCCCGATCGGCAGTGCGGAGTTGTCTATCTGCATGAAGACCTCATTCCGCCCGTGCGCGATCAGCTGCGTCGTGTCCGCGTTTACAACGATTTCCTGTTTCAGGTCGACGACGCGCGCCTCGAACCGGACCGAATCACCGCCGGTCCTGTTATAGACCTCGAAAAAAACGAAGAATTTGCCCGCAAGGTTGCCGACGTTGGGGGAGACATTCGGCTGTATCGATCTCCTGCCGTCATGGAGTGACAACCGGCCTACGATCATCAGGTCGCTGAGCGCGACAACGGGATTCGTAAAATCCGGAACGATGCACCTGTACGACGCCTTCTTCTCGCTTTTGGATTCAAGATCCCGGATGCTCACGAACACGGCATACCGCCCGGGCGATACGGGAAAGGAGCGCTGCTTGAGCGAAAAGCCCGACGTTGCGACCGATTGGTCGAACGTGAGTCCCCCGATATTCTCCGCCGTCATCGTGTCAATGACCTGCGTCCCCGTGGAGTCTTCGATTCTGATCTCCAGCTCGAACGACGCGGCATACGTGTCCCCCGTTTTCACGAAGCTCAAATTGTCGTACCCGATCCTGACGAACACATCGAGCCGGGTCTCCCCGGGCCTGGATCCCAGAAATGCGATCGGGTCGAGAAAGAGCGTGGCCGAGTACTCCGGAGGCACCTGCGCGGGAATCTCGACCTGGGCCGCGACCGTTCCGCACGCGACAAGCGAGGTTATTGCGAGGATTACACCGGCGCGCCGCTCCATGATTGCACCCTCCCGTACAGGTCGTATTCAGTGGCATCGTGGATTTCCACATCGGAGAATGATCCGGGCTCGAGCGGCCGGGGAGACGTCACGTACACCTCATTGTCAATTTCGGGAGCATCCCGCTCCGTCCGTCCTGCATAGACATCCGCCTCGGCCCTGTCGATCAACACCCGGATCTTCGTGCCGATGAGCGCCTCGTTCCGTCCGGTGGAAATCTCCTTCTGTATCTCCATAATCACACCTTTCCGGCGCTCTTTCTCCTCCTGCGGGACCGGGTCTCCCAGAGGATACGCCGACGTCCCTTCCTCGCGAGAATAGGTGAAGACGCCGAGCCGGGCAAACCGCGTCTCACGCACAAACGATTCAAGGAGGGAAAAGTCGGCCTCGGATTCGCCGGGATATCCGACGATGAGCGTCGTCCGCAGGGCGACGCCGGCCTCCCGTATCCTGGCAAGCAGTTCGAGAAGCGACCTCCTCGATATCCCCCGCCGCATCGATTTGAGGACGCTCTCCGCAGCATGCTGCACAGGGATGTCGAGGTATCTGCACACGCGGGGATGGCCTGCAAGGACGTCGAGGAGCCCTTCCGGAAAGTGCGCAGGGTAGGCGTACATGAGCCTGACCCACTCGATCCCCGGAATGTCTGCGATCATCGGGAGAAGCCAGGCGATCCGGCGCTCCCCGTACCTGTCGATGCCGTATGCCGTGGTGTCCTGTCCGATGACGATGAGTTCTTTCACCCCGCCCGCGGCAAGGGTTTCGGCCTCGCGGAGAATATCTTCGACCGGCCTGCTGACGTGCTTCCCCCGCATGAGCGGGATCGCGCAGAAGGAGCAGGGGTTGTCGCACCCTTCGGAGATCTTCAGGTAGGCGAAGTGGGAGGGGGTCGTCAGCATCCGTTCGCCGAGAAGGTCGGCCCTGTACTCCCCGCCCAGGGCCCGCACGACCTCCGGTATCTGGTTCGACCCGAATATGCCGTCAAGTTCCGGGATTTCCCCCGCGATCTCCGTCCGGTACCTCTCCGTGAGACACCCCATGGCGTACACCCTGCCCGGCGAGCCCCTCCCCTTCTTCTTCACCTGCGCGATGATCATGTCGATCGATTCTTCCTTCGCCGCATCGATGAACCCGCAGGTGTTGATCACCGCCGCATCCGCGCCCTCGGGCGTGGGGACGACATCGAAGTTGCTCCGCCGGAGCTGCGCCATCAGTTTTTCGGAATCGACCGTGTTCTTGACGCAGCCCATGGTAATGACATGGACTTTCTGCCTTCTCCCTGCGCTCATGCACTTCCCTCCGCTCAGAACACGATAAAATCAAGATAGACAAAGACAAGGGGGGTGACAAAGAGCAGACTGTCGAAACGGTCGAGAACTCCGCCGTGGCCGGGAATCAGCGTCGAAGAGTCTTTCACCCCCGCATCCCGCTTCAGGAGCGATTCGGCGAGGTCGCCCACCTGTCCGCACACCCCCACGATGACCCCGCACACGAGGGCATCGGGAACGGTCATATAAGGGAGAACCAGGAGGCGCGCAACCTGGAACGCTCCCAGCGCCGCGAGGAATCCGGCCAGAGCCCCCTCCCATGACTTTTTGGGACTGACCCTCTCAAACAGCCTGTGGCGTCCGAATTTCCGCCCCGCGAAATAGGCGGCGGAATCACACAGCCAGATCGATGCAAAAAGCGCGATCACCGTGTATCCCCCCCACCGGTACAACACGGCAGCCACGTCATCGGGAACGGCTGTCCCGTGAACGGGAAAGAACGCGTACACCGGAAAGTCTTCGGGAATGAAGAGCTCCCTGAGTCCGACGAGCGAACCCAGACAGAGCCCCACGTACCCTGCGCCGAAAAGCGTGACGGCGATATTCATGATCGGGCCCGCCCGACCACGGAAGAGTTCCGCCGTCATCACCGCCGGAAGGGCCACCAGAGAGAGTATCAGGAGCGCCTGCGCCATCGTGGGAAACGGAACATGAATTCCCATATTCAGGAGCCCGCCGGCGACAAGGAGACGCACTTTGAACCAGGCGAACGAGGTGACGATTAGCCCCCCGAGCACCATCCCGGGCCCCGTCTGGGGCGACATCCCCTTTGCGCGCGCAAGACCATACAGCTCGTGCATCGCAAGGAGCGCGACGATAAGCACGAAGCCATAGAAATAAAAACCTCCGGCCATTGTGACCAGGAGGATGACGGGTATGCCCACGACCGCTACAAGGACGCGGGTGGCAAGATTGCTCACGTGTCGTACGTCAGGATGGTTCGCCTGTCTCGTCGTGGCGCGTACTGTGGATAAAATACAAAGTGGCAGCAACAAAAACCAGAGAGAAAAGGGCGAAATTTGACGCTGCAAGCGTCAATGTCGGCGCCGCACCGGGGGAGAGCGCGACGAAATTGTCATCAAGGCGGAGATAGGCGGCCGAGCAGGCGATGAAGTTGTTGAAGAAGTGGGTCGACATCGAGAGCGTGATGTTCCCCGACCGGTAGACGATGAAACCGAAGTAGACGCCGAGAGCGACGAGAGGAACGAGCGTAAAAGGATTGAAGTGATACACGCCGAATATGACTCCCGTGATCACCGCCCCCCTCCACCCCGCCGCCGCCTCGAGATTCCGCTGGACGAGCCCGCGGAAGAGCAGCTCCTCCGAGACCGCGGGGACGAGCGCAACGACAACGAGGACGAAAAGGAATTCTCCGGGGCTGTTCGCCTGGACGAGGATCCGCTCGGTCTCTTCAAGGACCTTCCGCAACGTGTCAAGAAGCCGCTCGAGCTCCTGCGGGAGCGGGATCATGTCCTGCACCACCATGTACGCCTGAAGCATCTGCTGCAGAGCAAATACCGCCACCATCGTCGCCACAAGATGCCTGATTTCAGGAACCCTGAAGCGGAAGAACACGGGGAGGTCCCCATGCCGGCGCGAGGCAAGCCAGACAGTCGGCACGAGGATAAACAGGAGCTGTCCGAGGAGCGTCGCCCACCGGACAAGTGTCACGTTGCCGAGGGTTATCTGGCCGCGCGCCACGACGACCGTGATCACCCCCCCCACGAGCTGGTAGAGAACGAATATCACGGCAAGGGTGAAGAGGGAGAACATGACCGGGCTCAGCCGCCGGAGGAAGGGAACTCGCGGAAGCCCGGACGGTCCCGGGGCAGGATCGCCCGACGACGGCTCAGGCGTTTCGTTCATCCGGCACCTCCCGGAGAGCGCAAGCGCAGCTTTATCATCGCCGCGAGGAGGGGAATCATGATCTCGTGATGGCCGATGATGTAGTACCCCTCCCCTCCGTCCCGGGTCGGGCGGACCTGGACATTCATCGTGGGACGGTAGTGCGCATTCATGTCGAAGACCGCCGTCGTGAACCCCTGCGCGCGGGCACCCAGGTTCCTTGCCACCGTGAGGGCCTTGAGAAAGACCTCCGGCATGATCACCGCGGATCCCACGTTGAGCACGACGCCCCCGCCGGTGAGCCCTTTGCACGTCTCGCAGAGAGAAAGGAAATCGCGGAACGACATCTCACCGGTCGCCGCGCCGTTCATCGTCGGCTGCTGGTGGACTATGTCGGTGCCGATCGCGGCATGCACCGTCGCCGGAACTCCCAGGGTGCAACAGGCCGCGAGAATGCTGACGGCGAGGTTCGGCGCGCTCCTCGCAATGAGCTCCTTCCCCAGTGCCTCTCCGTATCCGTCGTCGCCGGCCCCGGCGGCCGCAGCAAGAGTCCCGTTGATGAACTCACCGGTCTCCCGCGCCATGCCGAATCGGCCGTTTTTCATATTCAGCGCGACGTCTTCCGAGGTGTGACCCCACATGGCGGTCTCCACGTCGTGAATCGCCGCCGCGCTGTTCATCGCCACGGCGGTGATGACCCCGCGCCGGAGGAGATCGATAATGACCGGCGCAAGCCCCACTTTCACGACATGCGCCCCCATCATCAGGATGACCGGCTTCTTCTTCCGCCGCGACCGGACAATCGCCTCCGTGACCGCCCGGAGGTCGTTCACGGCAAGTATGCCCGGGAGCCCGGAAGCAAACGCGCGGAAGGAATCCCCCGCCTCGTCGAACGGCGTCGCGAAATCCCCCGGCGACACCTTGCTCTTCCGTTTCAAAATGGAGATTGTCGTGATCTTCTTCAGGTCCGCCCGCCTGTGCGCGGTCATGCCGATGCCCTTCCCGATGTGTGCGCTGTCGCCAATGGGTATCACTTCACGCGTGCGGCAACCGTCCCCCTGACGCCGCTGTACTCCTTCAGCTCCGTGTCGATCGATCCGATCACGACCTTCGTGTTGACGCGAATTGGGATTTTCCGCTCATCGTCCGTCAGCCATACGACGATGCGCCCCTCAGTCTTGATGAGCCCCCCCTCCTTCACCAGCGGCTCGATCACGATGGTGTTGAACGTCCCGGCGGCGACCTCGAGCTGCTGCCGCCCCAGGACCCGGACGACAAGATCGTACGTCGTATCCTTGTAGAAATTGCTGAGCTGCACCTGGTCGCCCGCCTTCAGCGGTCCGTAGTCGATTGTCCGCGCGAAGTAGAACGCGGAGAGGATGTCATGAACGTACGGGGGAATGGGGTACGTCCCCTTGTCCGTCTTTGCGATGTGCTTCCTCTGGTCGAATTCCGCCACGAAATCCCGGCGGTAACTTCCTTCACGGATGTGCTGTTCGAATTTCCACGGCGCGATTGTCCCGGCGTCGATATACGTCAGGTAGTGGTCCTCCACCCTGTAAATCCACGAAAAACTCGGGAGTGAATTCACGCGGAACTCCACGCGGTAGCAGTCCCGTCCCCCGATCGTGTCCATCGCGGAGATCTCAAGCACTGCGCTCCCGGCGGTGATGAACCCGTAGCTGATATCGAAGAGGAGGTGCTCGCCGGTCCCGAATGCAACGTTGCGTATCGTGCGCAGGGGCGCGTCCGGTCCACCTTTTGCCGCGGTCCCAAGGGAGTCGGCCCGTCGCCGGGACGAATCCGCGGCTGCGTCCTGCAAAGGGCCTGCAAGCGACGCCGCGGCGATGCCAAGGAGAAACGGCAGGATGACAATTCCGTTACGATTCATGCACGTGCTGTCGTTCAGTGAGGGGACCCGTGGAAAGGAGATCGGCGGCCGCCGCATACGCCGTGTCCACTGTTATGCTCGTCATGCAGGCACAGGCGGCGCCCGTTTTCCCCGCGCATTCAACGCAGTCCTGCGGCTTCGCGGGGACAAGGACGCGCGCGCAGTCGGTGTAGGGGCCCCACCGCCGCGGCCCCATCACGGGAATCTGGGGATACAACCCTATGACGGGGGTCCCGACTGCGACGGCCACATGGAGCGGACCCGTGGAGTTCGCGACAAGGAGCGCGGCCCCCTTGAGGAGCGCGGCGAGCTCCTTGACGCTCAGTTTCCCCGCGAGGCTAACGCTCCGCCCCGGGACCGCGCGCGCGATACCGTCGGCCAGCGCGGATTCCCGGACCGTCCCCGTGACCACAATGGAGAGGTTCATCCCGTCCGCGATCCTGCGGGCGAGAATGCCGAAGTTCCCGGGGGGCCACTCGAGCGCTGATCCGCCGCTTCCCGGGTGCATGACCGCGTACCCTCCTTTCAAGCCCGCGTTCGCAAGGAGCGCGCGCACGCTCTGATGCGCTGCGGGGGGGATGTCAATCGGTACGTCAAGGGGTTTCGCCGCGGCGCCGGCGCAATCGAGCGGCGCCAGAAGCTCCATGTTGTATTCCACTTCATGTCTCTCGGCGGTCTTCCGGTGCGTGTACACCCTGCGGTTGAACAGAAACGAGTAGTACCGGTAGCCGGTTCCCACGCGCAGCGGAATGCGGGAGAGAAACGCGAGTATCGCCAGGCGGAGCGTGGGGTGGACAATCACCGCCGCGTCGAACCGCTCCCGCCTCAGGCGGGCCAGCATCAAGCGGAAGGGAACGAGCCGGGGAGGGTCGTCGTACCAGAGTATCTCGTCAACGAGAGGGAACCCTTCGACGATTGCCCCGCCGTAGCGCCCTGCGAGCATGACCAGACGGGCGCGGGGAAAACGGCGGCGAAGGGAGGAGAAGACGGGGAGGGTGAGGACGACGTCGCCCATCCTGTCGGTGCGGACGACGAGAATCCGGGAAGGCTCGTTCAACGGATGGTCTCTCGGGGGAACCATGGACATGTACGTCAATATACCCCGGAGCAGCCTCAATTGCAAAGAACGCGTCCGCTCATTTCCGGGCTCATTTCCGGGCGGGGCTGTCGATGAGCCGCAGTCTCCCGAGCTCTTTCTTCTCGCTCTGGAGCCGGATGTGCGCCTCGCGGTAAGGACCAAGATCCGCCCCCTCCTGTTCGGCGCTCTTCATCTGCCTGTGGTTCTCCGCAATGAGCCCATCGAGAACGACCGCCTTGACTCGGCGTATGCAGCTTTCCGCGATCAACCACGGATCAGGATCATCCAGAGCCGTCCAGCCTCTGCTGAGTTCGTATTTGTTGAACATGATATCGGCGATGAATGTCCGGAGCGAGGGGTCGTCCAGCGTATCGAGAAACGCCGGGACGTCCCAGCGCCCCCCGGCGGCGGCGTGCTTCCCCAGGAGTTCCGCAGTCCGCCGGGCAAGGGGATCCGTGAATGCTGCGGGGGGAATGTGCGTCGCGACGAATGCGACCATCGAGGGTCCCTCCTCCAGCATCACCTTGAGGAGATCACGCTCCGGAGGAGGCAATCCAGCGCGCACGGCGGAGAGAGAGAGGCCGCCGGAGGCGGGGGGCGGCGGGACGGGACCCCCGTGCTGGTACGCCGCACGGGACCGGTCGCGGCCGACGATGGCTTCGAGCTCGCGGAAGAGCAGGGTCTCGTACACCCCGTATGTTTCGGCGACGTGTTTGATGTAGAAATTCCGCTTGATCTCGTCCTTCATCTTCGCGATGGTCTCAACGATCGAACGGACCGCCCGCGTTTTCCCCTCCGGTGTGGCGAGGAGCCCCTGATCACGGAATGTCGAGGCCTTGAAGTCCAGAAAAGAGACCGCACCGGCAAGGCGCCTCCGGAACTCCTCCCCCCCGTTCTTCTTTACGAACGAGTCAGGATCCTCTCCTTCCGGAAGCGCCGCCACGCTGACGTCGAGACCGTTCTCGATGATGAGGTCGACCCCGCGTATCGTCGCTTTCGATCCCGCGGAATCCGCGTCGTAGACGAGCGTGACAGACTTCGCGTACCGGCCGATAAGCTGTATCTGCTCCTCCGTGAGCGCCGTTCCGCTCGACGCCACGACGTTCTCCACGCCCGCCTGATAGAGCGTGATGAGGTCGGCGTACCCCTCGACAAGGACGGCGAACTCCTGAGCCCTGATTGCCTCCTTGGATTGGGCAAGCCCGTACAGGCTCCGGCTCTTCAGGTAGATCGGCGTTTCGGGGGAATTGATATACTTGCCCAGTGGATCGTCTTCCCGCATCTTCCGGGCGCCGAACCCGATGGTGCGCCCCGAGGGGGAGAAGATCGGAAACATGGCGCGGCCGCGGAACCGGTCGTAGCACGATCCGTCCTCACGCCTGAGGAGAAGCCCCGCCTTTTCGAACGGGAGGATGTCAAGCTTGCGCCCGGCTGCCATGCTTACAAGCCCGTCCCAGACGTTCTTCGAGTATCCCAGACCGAATTTTGTTATTGTCGCGTCGCTGAACCCCCGGTGCCGGAAATACTCGAGCGCCAGTTTTCCCTCCACCGAATGGAGGAGCGTGTCGTGATAATAGAGTCCCGCGGTTTTGCACGCGTCGTAGAGCCCTTCATGCTCCGTGGATTCCCCGCGTCCTCCCGGGCCTTCCTCGGGGAGCGTAATCCCTGCTCTGCGGGCGAGCGTACGCACCGCTTCGACAAACGAGACCTTCTCGTGTTCCATCACGAACGTGAAAACGTTCCCCCCCACGCCGCATCCGAAGCAGTGGTACATCTGCTTTTCCGGGCTGACGTTGAACGAAGGGGTCTTCTCCTGGTGGAACGGACAGAGGCCGAGGTAGTTTTTCCCCCTTTTCCTGATCTGGAGGTACTGCGAGATGACGTCCACGATATCGGACGCCCTGCGCACCTCTTCTATCGTGTCATCGGCGATTCGCATTACCGGAATCTACATAAAAGGGGTCCGAGAGGCAACGGCGGCGCCTGCGGCACCAAAGAGCGGCGCACAGTGGCGCCTAAGAGCGGCGCCACCTCGGGCCCGCCGAAGTGCGGCGGCCCCTCGGCTTGACAAGACGGGCAAGGTAGCGTATCTTGAGTCACGCACACGTTGAAGCGCACCTCATCACGGAGGTCGGCATGAGAATTCTCGCAGTGGAAGATGAGCCGGAATACCTTGAGATGTTGCAGGAAGTGATGAAAAGCCTCGGACACTCGATCACCATCGCACAGAACGGAAAGGAAGCGCTTGCACTTCTCGACCGCCAGCAGATCGACGTCGTGGTTTCCGATGTAAAGATGCCGGAGATGGACGGGATCGAATTCCACAGGAAACTCCGGGAACGTCTGGAACACAGAAACACGCCGTTTATTTTTCTCACCGGAGTGGACGACATCACGAAGGTCAAGGCCGAGTGCAAGCAGGACTGCGATCTGCTCCTGCAGAAGCCTTTTCCCATCGACAAGCTGCTCCAGCTGTTCGCGGGGAAAGTCAAGTAGAGGGAAGAACATCCTACGCCGGGCGCCGCCCGAGCGCACGATGCCGCGCTGCAATTGGCATGGAAGAGCCCGCCGGACAACCCGGCGGGCTCTTTGTGTCTCGTGAAGCGGACGCCGCTCCTCCGGCAGCACTGCCCGGCTAGACCTGCACCTTGTCGGGCTGGTACACTTTCGCCGGACGTCCTTTTTTCCGCGAGAACCGTTTCTCCACCCCCGGCGCGGGTGACTTCACCCCGTCGTCGACGTCGGGATACGTGAAGATGTCGTATTTGTAGTTCCGGAGGATGATCTGGTTCCCGTTCCTCCCGAGCACGTATTGCGGGAGGAGGGGAATCTTGCCGCCCCCCCCGGGGGCATCGATGACAAACGCGGGGATGGCAAGGCCCGAGGTGTGGCCGCGGAGCTTGTCCATGATTTCGAGCCCGACGCTCACCGGCGTGCGGAAATGGTTCGCCCCCTTCGTGATGTCCGCCTGATACAGGTAGTACGGCCTGACGCGCATCGTCAGGAGCTTGCGCATCAGCTCAAGCATCACCTCCGCCGAGTCGTTCACCCCCTTCATCAGCACCGCCTGGTTCCCCACGGGGATTCCCGCGTCCGCAAGCATCTCGCATGCCCGCTTCGCCTCGGCGGTGCATTCCCAGGGATGATTAAAGTGCGTGTTGACGTAGATGGGGTGATACTTGCGGAGCATCTTGCAGAGTTTCGGCGTGATCCTCTGGGGGAGCACGCACGGCATTTTTGTCCCCAGCCGGATGATCTCCACGTGCGGGAGGTCCCGGAGCCCGGCGATGATCCTCTCGAGCATGTAGTCGGTGAGCATCAGCGGATCGCCGCCGGAGAGGATGACGTCGCGCACCTCGGGGTGCGCCGCGATGTAGTCGATCCCCCCCTGGATGTACTTCATGTTGATCTTGGTGGAGTCGCCCACCTTCCGCTTTCTCGTGCAGAACCGGCAGTACATCGAGCACTGGCTCGTGGTGAGGAAGAGCACCCGGTCGGGATAACGGTGGACGATGCTGGGAACGGGGCTGTGGGAGTCTTCCGCGAGAGGATCCTCGGGGAAGTCGTCTTCGTCAAGCTCCTTCCCGTCGGGAATGCACTGGAGCCAGATCGGGTCGCCGGGATACCGTATCAGGCTCAGATAGTATGGGTTGATTCGTATGTGGAAGAGCTTGTTTAATCGTTCCGAGAGGTCTTTATCGAACCCGAACCTCTCCACGAGGTCTTTTCCGCTGTCCACACTCTGCCGCAGCATGGTCTGCCAGAGTTCCATTCGTACCTTTGATCCTCCCCTTCAGGTTATTTCAGATATTTGCCGTAGACGACGAGGTCATCCCCCGGCCTATAATAATCCGCAATTTTCGCAACCTCACTGTATCCCCTCCGCCGGTAAAACTCCCTCGTCGGCCCGTAGCGGGGAAGGGACGACGTTTCAGCGATGACAAGCCGCCCCGACATCCCCCGAATCAGCGCGCATGCGTGATCGTCCAGCGCCCGGCCAATCCCCCGTCCGTGCAGTGCAGGGTCGACGGCCACCCAGTACAGATCGAACGTCCCCTCCGTCGCGGGCGTCGGCCCCACGCAATAGTAGCCGGCCGCCTTTCCCCCCTCTTCGTACACACGGATGATGTAGTCCTTCTGCCCCGGATCATTGAGGACTATATCGATAAGCTCCAGCGCGATCTCCACCTCATCATCCGTGAACACCCCCGTCGCCACAACGAGATCCCTGAGCGGCCCGCGGTCTTCGCGGCCGAGCGGGCGAATCACGGTCTCCGCTCCAGCGCCGACTCGACGATCCTCCCCACAATCTCCGAAAACGTGTAGCCCTGCGAGCGCGCGGAGCGGGCGAATCCCGCGTCATCGGAGATGTCGGGGTTCGGATTGACTTCGAGAACGTACGGGATCCCGTCTTTTGTCAGCCGGAAATCCACGCGCGCATAGTCGCGGCAGCCGATGAGGGAATACGCGCGGATCGCCGTTTCTTTGATCCGTGCTTCGAGCTGTGCGGGGAGCACCGCGGGGCAGACCCCCTTCGTCCCTTCATAGGCCACGGTGCCGTGTATCCATTTCGCCTCGTAGCTCACGATCTTGTGCATGTCGTCCGTCAGTCCGGAGAAATCGATCTCCGATATCGGCAGTGCGACCGGGGGCTTGTTCCCCAGTATCGCGACGTTCAGCTCCCTCCCGTCGATGTATTCCTCCGCCAACGCGGGCTGGTCGTATTCCGTCTGGATGAACCGCGCGCGTTTCCGGAGATCGGCGAGATTGTACACGACGGAGCAGTCGTCGATGCCGACGCTCGCGTCTTCATGCGCCGGTTTGACGATGAGAGGAAACGTCATGCCGTCCTGCATTGCCACCCTATCCTTGATGCCGAAGACCATAAACCGGGGGGTCCGTATCCCGTGCGCGGCGAGGATCTCCTTGACCCTGGGCTTGTTCAGCGCGGTCCCCAGGGCGAGCGGACCTGCACCCGTGAACGGGATGTTCATCAGCTCGTAGACCCCCGCCACATTCATTTCCTGCGCGGATTCGTTCTCGACGCTCTCGACGAGATTGAAGACGAGGTCGGGGCGGTCGTCGCGAAGGTAGTCGATGAGCCTGAAGAAGTTGCTGTCCACGTTGAATATCGTCGTCCGGTAGCCGAGGGAATTGAGGGCGGACTTGATGTCCTCCATTTCCTCCACAACCCCGATCTCGGAGAGATCAATGAGGGCCTGCGTCGCCAGCGTCTTGCCGCGGGCGGTTCTCGGCGCACGGACCGGGAGCGGACCTTCCTGCAGCTTTCCGTTCTCCCCGATGTACTTCCGTCCCGCCTCGGTGCCGACGACGGGTTCATTATAGAGAATCGCAATGCGGGTTTTTCTGGCCATAGGGTGATCTCGCTTCGCCTGTTTCGTTCGCCTCATTCTGCCACGCAGTTCTTCACGCGGGCACCGCGTGCCGACCGTCCCGGACAGGGATCCCGCATCGCGTCATGGCGATATCAAGGACTGAGTTGATGAGCCCGTTATAGGTCATCCCCGCGGCGCGGGCCGCTTTGGGAAAACAGGAATTGTCCTCGGGCCTGGGGAGGATGCCCGGGAGGGGGTTGACTTCAATGATACGGGGTTTCCCCGCCGCGTCGCAGCGGAGGTCGATGCGCGTCCAGTCGCGGCAGCGGAGAACTGTATAGGTCTTCCGGCAGAGCCTCTCGATACCGCCGAGGAGCCGGTCGTCCAGGGGAGCAGGACACGCATAGATGTCAAGAGGCCGTTCGACCGTATCCCAGATCCACTTCGCCTCGTAGGAATAAATCGGGTTGGCGCCGGGGGGAAGGGCGTCGAAATTGATCTCGACGACCGGGAGGACACGGAGCCCATCGCCGTTCCCCATCATGGCCACGGTGAATTCCCGGCCCGGGAGGAATTCCTCCACAAGCGCGGGCTCGCCGTACGTCCCGAGAACGGTCTCCACTTCCCGTTCGCGCTCCGCGGCGGTGCGCACGACGCAGGAGTCGTAGATCCCCTTGCTCGATCCTTCATGAAGCGGCTTAACGATCGACGGAAACCCGATCTGCAAATCGCGGCACTCGTCCATCGACGCGATGACGGCGTGCGGCGCGGTCGGTACGCCGTAATACGAGAGAACCTCTTTTGTGCGCGACTTGACGAGACAAATCCCAAGCGTCAGCGGATCAGAGCCGAGATACGGGATGCGGAGCATCTCGAGCATGGAGGGGACCTGCCCTTCACGCGAGGGACCGTAAAGTCCTTCCGCGATGTTGAAAGCGAAAAACGGCCTTATTTTACGCAGTTTTTCGTATGCGTCTTCGTCCGCTTCTATCATAGTAACGTCGTACCGCCCGGCGAGAGCATCCCTGACGGCCGTGACGGTGTCCGCGGTATCCCATTCGGCGAACAGATCGTTCACGCGTGCGGACGCATCAACCGTCTCCAGCGACGGTGCTGCTCCTTGATGATCAACGGGATGATCAACGGGATGATCAACGGGATGATCAACGGCTGAAGCGGAACGAGATGCGGTGGAGGAAGGTGACTTCGCGCGGGCGATGCCGGCATCTGAGTGAGGTGGAGCTTCCGACTTTACGTTGTAGAGGAGAGCTAACGTCTCCGAGAAAGAAGGAACCTGTGGTGACGAAGGATCCAGAAAAGCTCCAAACTGTTCGACTCACTGATCATCTGTGTGTTAATATAAGCATTTTCGCTTTGTTGTCAAGAAGAAAGTGCGTTTTTGACCTCCGGAGGGTGACGCCGGTCTCATCCGACATCAAGCAACTTCATCTCGTCGTGGTACCGCGAGCGGAGGTATGCGAGGAGCGGCCGGTGTTCCGCGCGCGCGAGGATCGGATCGCTCTCGATGATCGCGAACGCGTCGACGCGCGCTTCGTCGAGAAGCGGAGCGTCCGCGATGATGTCCGCGATTCTGAATTCCGGCACGCCGCTTTGCCGCGTGCCGAAGAAATCTCCGGGACCGCGGAGCTGAAGATCGATCTCGGCGATCCTGAATCCGTCCGACGTCGTCACCATGGCGGCAAGCCGGCGTTCCGCAAGCGCGCCTTGATCCGCCGCAGGCGTCTGTGCGCGCGCGGCGGCGCGTCCCGCCCTCCCTGCGATCCACTTTTTTGCGACGAGAATGCAGAACGCGCTGTCGCTCCCGCGTCCGACGCGGCCGCGGAGCTGATGAAGCTGCGAAAGTCCGAACCGCTCCGCGTTCTCGATCACCATGACGGTGGCGTTGCCCACGTCGATCCCCACCTCGATGACCGTCGTCGCCACAAGGACGTCGATGTCGCCGCGCGCGAAGCGCCCCATCACCGCGTCGCGCTCCTCTCCCGGAAGTCGGCCGTGGATCAGGCCGAGCCTGAGGCCGGGAAACATCTCCTTCTGGAGCCGCTCGTAATGCACGGTCGCTGCTTTGAGGTCGAGCGTCTCCGATTCCTCGATGAGCGGGTAGACATAATACGCCTGGCGCCCGGCGGCGACCTGTTCGCGGACGAACGCCGCGACCGACGCCATGTCCGCATCGCTCTTCAGCACCGTCGTCACCGGCTTCCTTCCGCGGGGGAGTTCGTCAAGCACCGACACGTCGAGGTCGCCGTACAGCGTCAGTGAGAGCGTTCGCGGAATCGGCGTCGCCGTCATCACGAGCACGTCGGGATTCGCCCCCTTCCCGCGCAGCGTCGCGCGCTGCATGACCCCGAAACGGTGCTGCTCGTCGATCACGACGAACCCGAGCCGCGCGAACGCGACATCCTTCTCGAAGAGGGCATGGGTCCCGACGATGATCTGCGCAGTGCCCGCGCGGACATCTTCGAGAACATCCCGCCGGAGCGCGCTCCGCTGCGCGCCGACGAGAAGGCGGATTGCAACCGGGCTGCCGGCCAGGAGCCGCCGGAGGGTTCTGAAATGCTGCTCGGCAAGGAGCTCCGTGGGCGCCATGAAGACCGACTGGTACCCGTTATCGGCCGCGATCAGCATGGCGATAAGCGCGACGACGGTCTTCCCGCTTCCGACGTCGCCCTGGAGGAGCCGGTTCATGACGTGCGGCGACGCCATGTCCGCGGTGATTTCCTGCACGACGCGGACCTGCGCGCGTGTGAGCACGAAGGGAAGCGAATCCACGAGCGAACGCGCCAGGCGGGACTTCACGGTGAACGCGATCCCTCCCGATTCTTCGCGCGTCATGCGCCGCTTCATTGCGAGCTTGAGCTGAAAACGGAAGAGCTCTTCGTATTTCAGACGCCGCAGCGCCTCGCCGAGATCCCCCCGCGATGCGGGCCTGTGGACGGACTGGAGCGCCACGCGCGCCGGCACAAGCCGCCGCGCCTCCGTGACGGCGAGGGGAAGCATCTCCGGGAAGAGGGCACCGTACGTTTTCAGGGCTCCGGCGATCACCCTGCGGAATCCGCCGCTGTCGAGCCCAGCGCGCGCAAGCTCCTGCCCCGACGGATACACCGGGACGAGCCCTCCGGTGTTCAGGGCGTCTACCCACTGCGTCGACCCTCTCCCCTCTTCCCCCCCTTCGGGCGCCGTCATCCGGTCGATGTCGGGATGGACGAACTGCAGGGCGCCCCCGTACATTCCGGGCTCCCCCGACACCGCCAGCGTTTCACCGATATTGAACATCTTCTTCCAGTACTGCACCCCGCCGAACCAGACGCACTGCAGTGAGCCCGTCCGGTCTCCGAGGACGAGGAGGAACCTGGACTTCGCTCCGAACCCGAGCAGGCGGAAGGAACGCACCTCTCCGACGACGGTGAACTCACGGCGGGTGTCTGCGGCGGCGGAATTCTCCCCGGCAGGAGACGGCTCCCCGGTCCCCGTCTCCGCCGCCCTGCGGAGCTGCGCAATCGTGAGAACGGTCGTCCTGTCGATGTACCGGCGGGGGATGTGAAGAAGCAGATCCTCGACGGTCCTTATGCCCGCCCTGTCCAGCAGGGCGGATTTCCTGGGACCGATCCCCTTGACAAATTGCACCGGGATGGAGTAAAGGTCGGAAGGATGAGCGGGGGAGTGCATGTCGCGTGCAAGATACTGCACCGCCCGGGGAGTGTCAAGGCATCGATTTGCCTCAGTAAAAATCTAGTAAAAATCTTGCGCACACCGCCGCACAGCATGCACCGCCATACACGCGCCACCGTGATCACGCACCGCCGATTCTGCACCGCCGATTCCCAGATTCCCGTTGTGTCTTACTGCCAAACATCGTATCTTTGCCAACAATCACGCATATCAGGGCCACCGTTTGGAACACCTCTTCACGGCGATACTTCCTCAATTGCCGACCCTCCGGGAAATCGTCACTTGGGGGGGATACGCAGGCCTCTTCGTCATCGTTTTTTCAGAAACCGGTTTGCTCATCGGTTTTTTTCTGCCGGGGGATTCGCTCCTCGTGACCGCCGGTCTGTACGCCTTTGCCTCGGGCGAGCTTGATCCCGCCATCCTGATCCCGCTCCTGTTCGTGGCCGCCGTCTGCGGCAATGGGACGGGATACCTTATCGGCCTCAGGGCGGGCCACGCGCTCTACAACCGTCCCCAGTCACGCTGGTTCCGGCGCGACCACCTTCTGAAGACAAAGGAATTCTACGAAAAGTACGGGGGCTTCACGATCGTTATGGCTCAGTTCATGCCCTTCGTCCGGACGTTTGCCCCCGTCGTAGCCGGAGTGGCGGAGATGAAGTACCGGCGGTTCGCTCTCTTCAACGTCATAGGCGCCGCGGGGTGGATCACAAGCATGATCCTGCTCGGCTACTTCCTCGGGAAAAGCATCCCGGGAATCGAAAACAAGATCGAGTACGTCATCGCTGTCGTCGTGTTCCTCTCGGTCCTCCCGATGCTTCTCAAATACCTCAAGCATAAAATGCACCAGAAGGGGGAGTCCCCGGCCCCCGGCGGTCCGCACTCCGGGTCCTGACCTCATTCACACATCACGCCACAGGAGTCCAATGGGAAACCCGCTTTTCGAGAGGAAGCCCCTGAGTCTGCTGCTCGAGGAGATGAAAGGTGAAAACAGGCTGCGGCGGGTTCTCGGCCCGGTGACGCTGACGAGCCTGGGGGTTGGCGCGGTTATCGGGACGGGGATATTCGTCCTCACGGGGGTCGCCGCCCACGACAAGGCGGGCCCGGGAGTCATTCTCTCGTTCGCCGCTGCAGGGATCGCCTGCATATTCGCCGCCCTCTGCTACGCGGAGTTCGCTTCGATGGTCCCCGTGGCCGGATCGGCGTACACGTACGCCTACGCGACGCTCGGCGAACTCTTCGCATGGATCATCGGATGGGACCTCGTGCTCGAATACGCGGTCGGTTCATCGACGGTCGCGCACGGGTGGTCGGCCCACTTCCAGGATCTCCTGGGGAGTTTCGGCATCCATATTCCCTACGCGTTCGGGAACGCTCCATTCGACTTCGACATTGGCACCGGTCGCTTCTTCCCCACGGGAGCCTATTTCGATGTCGCGGCGATCGTCATCACGTTCATCATCACCGCGATACTCATCAAGGGGATACGGGAAAGCGCCGGGTTCAACGCCGGGATGGTGATGGTGAAGCTCGCCATCGTGCTTTTCGTGATCATCGTCGGCGCTTTTTACATTGACACGAAGAACTGGCATCCCTTTGCGCCGTACGGGTTCACCGGGATCAGCTTTTTCGGCAGGTCGCTTTTCGGTCAGACAGGCGCCAACGGCGCGCCCCTTGGCGTCCTCGCCGGGGCCGCGGTGATCTTCTTCGCCTACATCGGGTTCGATTCGGTCTCCACGCACGCCGAAGAGGCGCGAAACCCCCAGAAAGACGTCCCGATCGGGATCATCGCGTCGCTCATTATCTGTACCGTCCTTTACATACTCGTTTCGGGAGTGCTGACCGGGATGATCCCCGCCGCTCAGATCAACATCAACGCGCCGGTATCGGACGCGTTCAGGCAAGTGGGGCTCCCGTGGGCTCAGCGGCTCATCGACGTCGGGGCGATCACCGGGATCACGTCGGTCCTCCTTGTCATGATGCTGAGCCAGCCGCGCGTCCTCCTGGCGATGGCGCGGGACGGGCTGGTCCCCACGTCCTTCTTCGGCGCCGTCCACGAGAAATTCCGCACCCCCTACAAGTCCACGATGCTCACCGGGGCGTTCGTTTCGCTTATGGCGGCGTTCCTCCCCCTGCGCATACTCGCGGAACTGACGAACATCGGCACGCTTCTGGCATTCACGATCGTATGTACCGCAGTCCTGATCATGCGCAAGAAGCATCCCGAGGCTGTGCGCCCCTTCCGCGCCCCCTTCGTGCCGTTCGTCCCGATTGCGGGGATCGTGTCGTGCCTCATACTCATGTTCTCCCTGCCGGAGGAAAACTGGTGGCGGCTGATCATCTGGCTGCTCCTCGGATTCATCATCTACTTCAGCTACGGCCGCCGGCACAGCGTGCTCGCCAAACTCCGCCGGGCGGAGGCGGCAAAGCAGGCATGACCCGCCGCGGCGGCGTCAGAACCGGGCCCGCGGGAGGTTCCCGTGGCTGAGACACCGCGCGAGTTCAGGCGGGCCCTCGGCCTGTTTGACGGGACCATGCTCGTTGTCGGGTCGATGATCGGATCGGGAATCTTCATCGTCAGCGCCGATATCGCAAGGACGGTCGGCGGTGGCGGGTGGCTCCTCCTCATTTGGCTTATCACCGGGCTCATGACCGTGACGGGAGCGCTCGCCTACGGCGAGCTCGCGGGGATGATGCCCCACGCGGGGGGACAGTACGTCTACCTCCGTGAAGCGTATAACCCTCTCGTCGGTTTTCTGTATGGATGGACGTTTTTCCTCGTCATACAGACGGGAACCATCGCGGCGGTCGGCGTCGCATTTGCAAAATTCGCCGCGGTCCTCTTTCCGGGACTGGGAGACACGAACGTCCTGTTCCAGGCAGGCCCCGTCCGGCTCACGGCCCAGAGACTCGTCGCGATACTGAACGTCGCGCTTCTGACGTTCATCAACACGCGCGGAATCGTGGGAGGCAAATGGATCCAGAACACGTTTACCTCGGCCAAGACGGTCGCCCTCTTCGCGCTCATCGCCCTGGGGCTCGCCGCCGGTTTCTCGCTCGGCGTCTTCCGGGAAAACCTGGGCTCGTTCTGGAGCGCCGCGACAAGCCGCGCCGCCGCAGGGACAGTGTCAACCTCGCCGATTTCGGGATTTGCACTCCTGGGAGCGCTCGGCGTGGCGATGGTAGGGTCGCTCTTCTCGAGCGACGCCTGGAACAACGTGACATTCACGGCGGGTGAGACCGTCAACCCCCGCAGGAATATTCCGCTCAGCCTTGCGATCGGCACCGGTGCGGTCACGCTCCTGTATATCCTTGCGAACGTCGCATACATCGCCGTCCTTCCCGTGACGGGAAACCCCGGCGCGGCGGACGCCGCGGGGCGCGGGATCCAGTTCGCCGCGGCCGATAGGGTCGCCACCGCCGCGATGTCGGTGATCATGGGCCCGGCGGCCGCGGTCGTGATGGCCGTCCTCATCATGATATCGACGTTTGGGTGCAACAACGGGCTGATACTCTCCGGCGCCCGCGTGTACTACGCAATGGCGAAAGACGGCGTGTTTTTCCGGAGCGCGGGGAAGCTCAACGCGAGGTCTGTCCCCGGGGCCGCCCTCATCGTCCAGGGGGTATGGGCCTCGCTACTCTGTCTCTCGGGGACGTACGGCGACCTGCTGGATTATGTGATATTTGCCGTCCTTCTCTTTTATGTCCTCACGGTCGCCGGCTTATTCCTACTTCGGAGAAAACAGCCAGATGCGGAACGGCCGTACAGGGCTTTCGGATATCCCGTCCTGCCGGCACTGTATATTCTCGCCGCAACGGCCATTTCCGCAGACCTTTTGATCTTCAAACCGGCATATACGTGGCCGGGGCTGGGCATAGTTCTTGTTGGGATTCCGGTGTTCTACGCCTGGAAGGTCTCCCGACCGGCACGCCCGCAGCAGGGGGCGTGAAGGAGACCAATTGTACTCACTCAGAAAGGAGCATGACAGCACACATGGAAATGAATCTCATACTGGGCATCAGCATCCTGGGGCTGCTCTTCGCGGTCTATCTCATACGGGACGTTATGAGGCGGGACACGGGGACTGCCAAGATGCGGGAGATTTCCGATGCGATCAAAGCGGGGGCGGAAGCGTTCCTGCGGAGACAGTATCGCACGATCCTCTATCTGGCAATCGCGCTTGCAGCGCTCATCTATATCCTGTACGCGTTCGTCCGCACGGGGAACATCCATGATCCCGCAAGCTCCGCACAGCTCGCTCTCTGGACCACGCTCTCGTTCGGTCTCGGCGCGCTCTGCTCGGTCGCTGCCGGATACATGGGGATGTGGGTCGCCATTCGGGCCAATATCAGGACCGCGGCGGGAGCGACGAAAGACCTGAACAGCGCGCTTCAGCCCGCCCTGCGGGGGGGCGCCGTGTCCGGATTCTTCGTCGTTGCAATGAGCCTTCTCGGCGTCGGCGGCCTCTTCGCGCTCGTCCAGGCAAGCGGCGTCACGGACGACATCACCAAGATCCCCCTTCTCATCGTCGGATACGGATTCGGCGCAAGCTTCGTGGCGCTCTTCGCGCAGCTCGGCGGAGGGATCTACACGAAAGCGGCCGACGTCGGGGCCGATCTCGTCGGCAAGGTCGAGGCGGGGATACCGGAAGACGATCCCAGGAACCCCGCGGTGATCGCCGACCTCGTCGGTGACAACGTCGGCGACTGCGCGGGACGCGGCGCGGACCTCTTCGAATCCACCGCAGCCGAGAACATCGGCGCCATGATACTCGCCGCCGGGCTGTACAAGGCCAACATCGGCCTCTTCGCGTCGCACGCCCTCCCGCTCATCGGCGTGCTCCTATTCCCTCTCGTCGCCCGTGCATTCGGCATCCTGGCGTCGGTCGTGGGCATCCTCTCGGTCAAAGTCACCGACAAAGAGGATCCGATGAAGGCCCTCAACCGCGGATACGGCGTCACCGCCGTCCTCGCGATGGGGGGATTTTTCGCCGCCTCCCGCTGGCTTCTCGGACCCGACTATTACTTCAATTTCTTCCTCTGCGGCATCGTCGGTGTGCTGACGTCGATCGCATTCGTCATGATCACGCAGTACTACACCGAATACAAATATCGCCCCGTGCGGTCGATTGCCGAGGCCTCGCAGACGGGGCCCGCGACAAACATCATCGCAGGGCTCGCCGTCGGGATGGAATCCACGGGATTCCCGGTTGTCGTGATCGCCGCGGCAATCGTGGGCGCGTACTATCTTGGGGCCAGTTCGGGACTGGAACACGCGGGGTTGTTCGGCACCGCCGTCGCCACGATGGGGATGCTCTCGACCGCGGCGTACATTCTCGCGATGGACACGTTCGGCCCGATCACCGATAACGCCGGCGGGATTGTCGAAATGAGCCAGCAGCCGAAGGAGATCAGGGACAGAACCGACCGCCTCGATTCCGTCGGCAACACGACGAAGGCGCTCACGAAGGGGTACGCGGTCGGGTCCGCCGCTCTTGCGGCGTTCCTCCTCTTCAGCGCGTACATCGACGAGGTAAAGGCATATCTCCCGTCGTTTCCGGGAACGATAAACCTGAACAAACCCGAGGTATTCGTCGGGTCGATGTTCGGCGCGGTTCTCGTGTTTCTTTTCTCCTCACTCGCCATCAAGGCGGTGGGGCGCGCGGCGTACGCGATCATCAACAATGTCAGGGACCAGTTCCGGAACAATCCCGGCATCATGGCGGGAACGTCGAAACCGGACTACGGCCAGTGCGTGGACATCGCGACGAAGTCCGCTCTCCGGGAAATGGTTCTCCCGGGACTTCTTGTCGTGCTCATGCCCGTGGCAGTCGGTCTCGCATTCAAGTGGCTCTACATCGCAAACGGCTCGCCTGTCTACGGCGCGAGCGGTGCGGAGGTCGTGGGAGGACTGCTGATGGTCGGAACGATCGTCGGCATACTGATGGCACTCTTCCTGAACAACGGAGGGGGAGCCTGGGACAACGCCAAGAAGTTCATCGAGACCGGCCAGTTCGGCGGGAAAGGGTCCCCCACGCACAAAGCGTCCGTTGTGGGCGACACAGTCGGCGATCCGTGCAAGGACACCGCGGGACCGTCTCTCCACGTGCTCATCAAGCTCCTGAGCACGATCACGCTGGTCCTGGCGCCCTTATTCATATAGTAGCGGGCGGCGCTGGCGCTTTCAGCGCCATTGGCGCCAGAGAACGCGCCATGTTCCACTTCGACACAGGTGGCGCCGTTGTTTATACAGCACAAGGGGCGCCCACGGGCGCCCCTTCCTTTTGAGCCTATGCCGGCGCCACAGGCGCCAAAGAAGGCGCCATGTTCCACTTCGACTTCGATGCCGCGGGCGCCGGCGCGCTTATCTCCTAAAGCTCACCCTTCGGATCGCGTGTCATGAGGTCATGGCACGCGATGAGGGGGTCCTTGTCCTCGAAGAGTATCCTGTACACCTCCGTGATGATCGGAACCTCAACGCCCACCCGGCGCGCGAGCGCGTCTGCCGATTCCGTCGTCGCAATCCCCTCGGCCACCATCACCATCCCCCCGACGATGTCCGCCAGCCGCCGCCCCTTGCCGATTTCAACCCCCACATAGCGGTTCCTGCTGTGCCGGCTCATGCACGTCACCATAAGATCGCCGATCCCGGAGAGCCCGGAAAACGTCCTTATGTGCGCCCCCATTGCCACGCCGACGCGTGCGATTTCGGCGATCCCGCGGGTCATGACCGCCGCTTTCGTATTGTCTCCGAGGTCCGCGCCGTCGATGATCCCGGCCGCGATGGCGATGACATTCTTGAGCGAGCCCCCGATCTCCACCCCCCGGATATCATTGCTTGCATAAACGCGAAAATAGGGGAGCATGAAGACTTTCTGCACGAGCCGGGCGGTATCGAGATCCGTCGAGGCAGCGACGACGGTTGTGGGGATCCTGCGGCTCACTTCCTCGGCGTGGCTCGGTCCCGACAGCGTTGCGATGCGCGAGAGGGGAAGGTCCGGGAGCGTGTCGTGGAGCATCTCCGACATCGTCATCAGGGTATTGTTCTCAACCCCCTTAGCAACGTTGACGACAGTAAGGCCTCCCCCGGCACCGCGGGAAACCTTCAGCCGGCTGACGACGGAGCGGAGAAACTGGGAGGGAACGGCGCCCACAATCATCTCAGCACCGTCGACGGAGGAGTCCAGATCTTCCTCGATCCGGACAGACTCCGGAATCGTTATGCCGGGGAGAAAGTCGGGATTCGTCCGCGTCGATCGTATGCGGGCGGCATCTTCCTTACTGTAGGACCAGAGGGAAACCTGATGGGAGTTTTCGGCCAGGAGGATCGAGAGGGTTGTCCCCCAGCTCCCCGCGCCGAGTACAGCGATGCGCATAGGTGAGGTGCGTCAGGCTTTCCCCGGCGGGGCGGCGGTCTTTCTTCCGCCGAGCCGGAGCGACGTGATCCTGTTTTCCGTCCCCGCAATAAGGCGGCCGATGTTCGTGCGGTGCGTGTAGATGATGAGGGTAGCAATGCCGATGCTGAAGAATATCAGCGTGTGATACCCCTCAATGTCCACCCTGAAGAGGTTCTCGCGGAAGAACATCGTCAGCGGGAAGGATATCGCGGCACTGAGCGATCCGAGCGAGACATAGTGCGAAACAAGGAAGACGAGCGCGAATACCCCGAACGCGACTGCGACCTCAACGGGCGCGATGCCGATCAGCATACCGCCGGCAGTGGCGATCCCCTTCCCCCCCTTGAACCCTGCGAACAGCGTCCAGACGTGCCCCAGGATTGCGGCGCATCCCGCGATGATCTGCACGACGGTGAAATCGTCAAACGGAGTGCTGTTGGCGAACGGGATAGGTCCGTACATGAGCCGGGCGAGTACCATCGTGGCAAAGAGCCCCTTTGCCATGTCGATAAGTATGACAAAAACGCCGACTTTCCAGCCCAGAACCCGGATCACGTTGGTCCCGCCGGCGTTGCCGCTTCCGTGCTGGCGGATATCGATTCCGCGGACCCGTTTTGCCACGATAATGGCGGTCGGGATCGAGCCTATCAGGTAGCTCAGGACGGTTATTATGCCTATGGGGAGCATGGTATCCGTTCAGTGGCAGAGAAAATGCGTCGCCGTGACCCACGGCAGCCGTATATTTCAATTTACTCAAAGCCGTCGAGAATAGCAACATTTCAGAAATCCCGGCGCCTGTGGCGCCGCAGGCGGCGCCTGTGGCGCCGCTCTGAGGCGGGGGCAGGGGTCTGCTGCCTTTCAGCGGGCCCGAGGTGGCGCCGCTTTGGGGCGCCATTGAAGGGTCCGTCCCTCACCCAGCAGGAATTCGGCCAGTTTTCGGTCGTCAGGATTCGTGATCTTTATGTTCGTTTCGCTCCCGTGGACGATCTTCACACGCGTCCCCTTCCGCTCCACGAGTGAAGCGTCATCCGTGCCATGAAATCTGTCTGCGCGGGCTTTCATGTGGGCTTCCTGCAGGAGCGCAAAGTGGAATCCCTGGGGGGTCTGTACAGCCCAGAGTTCCTCACGGCGGAGCGTGCGGGAAGAGAACCCGCTGCCTCCCGGCGATTCGATCGTTATCGTGTCCTTGACCGGGACGCCGGCAAGTGCCGCGCCGTATCTCCCGGCGGCATGGATAACGGAGAGTATGGTGTCCCGGCGGACGAACGGCCGGACTGCATCGTGCACGAGGACGATCCCCGAGCGGAAGGAGCATTTCTCAAGCCCGTTGAACACCGAGGCCTGCCGATCCTTCCCTCCGGGAACGATATGCGCCACCTTCCGGAATCCCGCCCGCCTGACGATCGCCGCTGCGCGGGAGACGCAGTCCGCTGGAACGACGAGCACGATCTCCCTGACTGCCCGGAGGGAGTGGAACGCGGCGATCGTCCTCTCAAGGATGGGAGCTCCGCCGAGCAAAAGAAACTGCTTCGGGGTCCTTCCTCCCATCCTCCTCCCGCTCCCCCCTGCAGCGATGACAACCGAAACGTCGTGCATTGTCCTCGATCCGGGACGGCTCACTGGAGGAGCATCGCGTCGCCGTAGCTGTAAAACCGGTACCCTTCCTTTATCGCTTTCTTGTAGGATTTCATGAGAAGATCGCGGCCCGCATACGCCGCCGCGAGCATGAGAAGCGTCGATTCCGGCATGTGGAAGTTCGTGATAAGCCGGTCCGTGATCTTGAAGTCGTACGGCGGGAAAATGAACTTGTCCGTCCACCCCCTGTTGCTCTTCAGGTGCCCGTCCGTCGTTACGCTCGACTCCAGCGCGCGGCACGTGCTCGTGCCGCACACAAACACACTCCCACGGGTATCGATCGTCTTGTTCACGACAAGCTCCGTCGCCTCCGGGATCTCGTAGTACTCCGAATCCATCTTGTGCTTCGTGAGGTCTTCCACCTCGACGGCGCGGAACGAACCGAGTCCGACGTGAAGAACGACGGGGACGATCTTCACCCCTTTCCTCTTCAGTGACGCCAGGAGCCTCTTCGTGAAATGGAGGCCGGCGGTCGGAGCGGCGACGGCGCCAACCGCGCGCGCGAACACCGTCTGGTACGACTCCTTGTCCCTGTCCGTCGGCTCCCGCTTGATGTAATACGGGAGAGGCATCTTCCCGATCCGGTCGATGATCTTGAAGAAATCCCCCTGCACGTTGAAGCGGACCGTGCGTCCGCGCGAGGTCGTGTTGTCGATCACCTCGCACCAGAGTTTCCCCTCGTCGAAGAATATCTTGTTGCCGATGCGGACCTTCCGGGCCGGGTCGACGATGACATCCCAGATATTCTCCTCCTTGTTCAGTTCGCGCAGGAGGAACACCTCGATCCTGGCATTTGTCTTCTCCTTGCGGCCGAAGAGGCGCGCGGGGAAGACCTTCGTCTCGTTGACGACAAGGCAGTCCCCCTTCTTGAAGAATTTCCCGATCTCGGAAAACCTCATCCCCGCAATCGACTCGTCCGCACGATTCACAACCATGAGGCGCGCATTGTCCCGCGGGTTCGCGGGAAACTTCGCGATCAGGTTCCTTGGCAGCGGATAGCGGAAGTCGGAAAGTTTCATTGGCTCCGTACTCCTCTCATCATAATGAAAAACATTGTCAGTCGCAGATGGCGCCACGCGAACACCGGCCCGCCCTGCGGCGGGCCGGTTCCGCATTCACCTTCAGCGAGCGCCTACTTACGGCGCGCGCTCTTCTTCGCAGCGGCCTTCTTCGTTCCGCCGCCTGCGGGTGCGTCCGCCAGCGCCGCGCGGGCCGCCGCAAGACGCGCAATCGGCACGCGGAACGGGGAACAGCTGACGTAATTCTGGTCGATCTGATGGCAGAACTCGATGCTCGAAGGATCCCCTCCGTGCTCTCCGCAGATGCCGACCTTCAGGCCCGGCCTGACGGACCGGCCCTTTGCAATCGCGATCTTCATCAGTTGGCCCACGCCCACTCTGTCAAGCGATTCAAACGGGTCCTTCGCATAGATCTCCATCTCGACGTACGGGATCAGGAACCTCGCCGCGTCGTCGCGGCTCACCCCCAGCGTCGTCTGCGTCAGATCGTTCGTCCCGAAGCTGAAGAATTCGGCGACGCCGGCGATTTCATCCGCCGTGAGCGCGCCCCGCGGAATCTCGATCATCGTGCCGACGAGATATTTGAATTTCGTCCCTTTCTCCTTCATGACCTCTCCCGCCACCTTGCGGACGATTTTCTCCTGGTTCGCGAGCTCCTTGACGTTCCCGACGAGCGGGATCATGATCTCGGGCTCGACGGGGATGCCGCGCGCCTGGACATTGGCCGCCGCTTCGAAGATCGCCCGCGACTGCATCTCGGTGATCTCGGGGAAGATGATCCCCAGGCGGCATCCGCGGAACCCGAGCATCGGGTTGAACTCGTGGAGTCCTTCGACACGCTGGTGGACCTTTTCGTACGAGATCCCCATCTGCCGAGCCAGCTCGCGCTGCGCCGGCTCCTCGTGGGGGACGAACTCGTGAAGCGGAGGATCGATCGTGCGGATCGTGACGGGGCGGCCGTTCATTGCCGCAAAGATCCCCTCGAAGTCCTGCCGCTGGAGCGGGAGAAGCTTCGCAAGCGCTTTCTTGCGCTCCTCGACGGTGTCGGCGAGGATCATCTCACGCATCGGTCCGATCTTCCCTTCGCCGAAGAACATGTGCTCCGTACGGCAGAGGCCGATCCCCTCGGCGCCGAAGGCGACCGCGTTTAACGCCTGGTCGGGCTGGTCCGCGTTCGTGCGGATTCTCAGCCGGCGGTACTTGTCCGCCCACCCCATGATCCGCGCATACTGCTGGTAGACGGGCGCGTCCTTCGCTTCGAGCGACTTGTCCACGAGCACGCGCAGGACCTCCGAAGGCCTCGTCGCCACCTTCCCCTCGAGAACCTCGCCCGTGGTGCCATCGAGCGAGATCCAGTCCCCTTCCTTGATTTTCTTCCCCTTCACCGTCATCGTGTGCGTGCCGTAGTCGATTTCGAGCGACGAGCATCCCGCAACGCACACTTTTCCCATCTGACGGGCAACGAGCGCCGCGTGCGACGTCATGCCGCCCCGCGCGGTGAGGATCCCTTCGGCAGCGTCCATCCCTTTGATGTCTTCCGGCGAGGTCTCGATGCGGGTGAGGATCACGAGCTCACCCCGTTTTTTCCACGCTTCGGCGTCCGGCGCGTTGAACACGACACGCCCCGTCGCGGCGCCCGGTCCGGCGTTCAATCCCTTCGCCAGGAGGCGTCCCGATTTCACCGCGGCCTCCTTCTCCTTCAGGTCGAAGACCGGCCGCAGGAGCTGGTTGAGCTGATCGGGTTCGATGCGTCCTAGCGCTTCTTTGTCGCTGATGAGCTTCTCCCCCACCATGTCCACGGCGATTTTTATCGCGGCGAACGCGGTCCGCTTGCCCACGCGGCACTGGAGCATGTACAGCTTCCCCTCCTGGATCGTGAACTCCACGTCCATCATGTCACGGTAGTGCTTCTCCAGCGTGTGGCGGATTCTGTCGAGCTGCTTGTAGATCACCGGGTTCCTTTCCGCGAGGTCCGAAATCGGGAGCGGCGTGCGGGTCCCTGCGACAACGTCTTCACCCTGCGCGTTCATGAGATACTCGCCGTAAAACAGGTTCTCTCCCGTCGCGGCGTTCCGCGTAAACGCGACGCCGGTACCCGACGAATCGCCCATGTTGCCGAACACCATCGACTGGACGTTGACGGCCGTTCCCCACGACTCGGGGATATCGTACATCTTCCGGTAGGCGATTGCACGGTCGTTGTTCCATGACCCGAACACGGCGCCGATGGCGCCCCAGAGCTGCTTCAGGGGCTCCTCGGGAAAAACGTGCCCGGTCTTCTCTTTGATCGCCGCCTTGAATTTGGCGACGAGGTCCTTCATGTCCGCAGCGCTGAGCTCGGTATCGAGATGGACACCGCGCTCCTTCTTCTTCGCTTCGATGATGACTTCAAACGGATCGATTTCGTCCTTGTGGACGGGCTTCAGTCCGAGCACGACGTCGCCGTACATCTGGACGAACCGGCGGTACGAATCGTACACGAACCTGTCGTTCCCCGTCTTCTTGATGAGCCCCCCGGCCACGGTGTCGTTCATCCCCAGGTTGAGGATCGTATCCATCATCCCCGGCATGGACGCCCGTGCGCCCGAACGGACCGACACGAGGAGCGGGTTCTTCGGATCCCCGAATTTCGCGCCCATCGCCGATTCCACCTTCTTCAGTGCGGCGGCGACGTCGGCAGTGAGCGACCGCGGATAGGTCCTCTTGTTTGCGTAGAAGTAGGTGCAGACCTCCGTTGACATGGAGAATCCCGCAGGGACCGGCAGCCCGATGTTTGTCATCTCTGCAAGGTTGGCGCCCTTCCCTCCGAGCAGTCCCTTCATTTCGGCCTTCCCTTCGGCCTTTCCCCTTCCAAAGAAATACACGTATTTTGCCATTGTTCTTTCCTTCGTTATGTTATGTCGTTGGTTCGTGACCTTCTGCAGCGTTACAACGTTCGTACAGCGCGCGCTTCCAGCGCAAGTCTTTCGACAAGGTTCCTGGCGAACGGGGCGGAGCCCTCGTTCATTTTCTCCGGATGCCACTGGACCAGCATCACAAACGGCTTCCCCCCGGGTTTCTCCCACTCGAGGGCTTCGATGATCCCGTCATCGGAACGGGCGGCCACGCACAGGCCCCGGCCGACCGCGTCAACGGCCTGGTGGTGCGACGAATTGACAGTTCCTTCCGCAACGCCGGTGATCCCGCCGAGGAGCGATCCTTTCGTCACCATCACGCCGTGCAGCCGTTCGGGCTCATCTCCACGGCGGTGGGCCGCATAACCCGCGGCCTCGATGTCGGGCACGAGCGACCCCCCCATGGCGACATTGAATACCTGCGCCCCGCGGCAGATCCCCAGCACCGGGATGCCGCGCTCCATCGCCTCCCGGATGAGGTCGAATTCAAACAGGTCCCGCGGGATCTTCACGTCCCTCGCCAGATCCGCATCCTCATCCCGGCTGTAAAACTTCGGATGAACGTCTCCGCCGCCGCTCAGGATGAGCGCATCGCACCTCTCGATCTCGGAAAACGTCCCCGTGATGCACGACAGGATCTGATCCTCCGCGCCCGGGATCCATTTCCTGACAAGCTCCGCGTACCTTCCGTACGTCGCGGCGTCATGCATCGGATCGGTGATGCCGATGATCATCGTCTTTTCGTCCCCTCCAGAACGCCTTCGAGGGCCCCCTCCAGCAGAGATCCCCCCCTGAGCATTACGATCGCCGCTGTCGCGTACAGAAAGGGGATCTTCCCTCCCACACGCCCCAGGAGCCGCGGATCCGCGATGAGGCGGACCATATCCTTCTCCGTCGTCACACATGCATCCGTCCCTGCCGCTGCATCCAGTACAGCGTCAAGGTCGTTCGCGCTGTACCTGTGGTGGTCACGGAATTGCTTTTCCGCAACAACATCGAGTCCTTCGGCCCGGAGCGAGGCCGCAAATCCCCTGTGGCTTCCTATCCCGCTGAATGCGAGAACCCGCTTCCCCCTGAGGGATGCGCATTCACACGGTTCGCCCCCGGGGATTGCGGCGAATCCCGTAATTCGTATGTCGTAGGCGAACGACCGCGCATCCGACCACCGGGCGAGCGATCCCGCCCAGGAAGGGTCCCCTTGAGCGGAAGCGCGCGAGAATCCTATAAGCCCCGCCCTGCCCAATCCGGAAAACCACTCTCTCCTCATCCCCGCCGGGAGGAGTTTCTCCCGGAGAAAATCCGATCCCGCATCGATCACGAGTATGTCGAGGTCCCGCCCAATATACCGGTGCTGGAACGCATCGTCGAGGACAATCACCTCCGCCCCGCATTCTCCGACAGCCCTGTCAGCCGCCTGCGCCCTCCGCTCTCCGACCACAACGGACGCCGCAGGGAATTTCCGCGCAATCTGAACCGGCTCATCCCCTCCTGTGAATGCGTCCGCCCGGATCTCCCCCCTTCGTGAGACGACGACGACGCCGCGCGACAACCGTCCGTATCCCCGGCTCACAACCGCGACGTTCAGTCCCCTGCGTGCAAGCCATCCGGTGATGAACTCTACGAGCGGAGTCTTTCCTGTTCCGCCGGCCGTCATATTCCCCACCGCAATCACGGGGACCGCCGCCCTGCGCTGCGGGATCAGCCCCAGGTCAAACACGCCGTTCCTTGCGGCCGCTGCCAGCCCGTACAGCCATGAAAACGGGAGGAGGATCGTCGACATGATACCGGGCATTATTTTGTGTAGCCGGCCTCTCTGAGCTGGCGTTCCACCTGAGCGAGCTTCTCCGACTCCCTGTACGTCGTATGCAGGCGCCGGAGAAGGAGGAGCATGCCGATCTTGTCGTCCTGGAGGCGCCTGCTGCCATCCGACGTTCCCCCTTCTTCGCTCTTCCTGACGGCCGCCAGTCGTGCGTCCACCGCCTGAACACCCGCGGTGAGCGTCCGCTCCGCGGTCTGATCGCGGTCCATCTTCATGTACGCGAGCCCCATCTCCCTGTAGAAGGCCCCCACGTACGGCGACTCCCTGAACTTCTCCGACGCTTCCCGTTCCGTTTTCAAGACCGCCGCCCACTCTTCCACGCCGAAATACGCAACCCCGAGGTTATACATCTGCCTGTCGAACGGATACCGCTCGGCGTTCTTCTTTGCATACTTCAGGAATCCGCGCGCATCCTCCAGAGAGGTGCAGATTTCGCAGAGCCTGTCATACGCCTCCGACTCCCGGTATCCGAGCGCCTCCGCTCTCGCGAGGAATGTCCTGGCCCTCCTGAATCCCTCCGTACGCACCGCACCCTCCGCCTTCATCCCCCTGTCAAACCAGAGTGACCCGAGATCGACGAGCGGGTCGGCATAGTTGGAGTCCATCGCCGCGGCGCGCGCGAGTTCCCGTTCCGCGTCCTCCATGTGCATCGTCAGGTAGAGCTCATGCCCGCGTTGATACACCGATTCCTTCGTCTCCGGAGTCCCTCTCCCCGATTCACCCGACGGCCCGCACGAGGCAAGAAAGAGAACCCCGAGAGCAAACGGCGCAGTGCGCAAGACGCCTTTCATGCTCCCCCCGCAAGCGACAGTATCCCGCGGGCAACGCGCCCGGAGGCTCCCGGCCCGCCGAGCTTCTCCCGGATGACGGAAAGCTCCCGCCTGATCGCGGCGGCGGCTGACGCGTCGTCAAGCATCCGTCCGACCGCCCCCGCGATATTACCGGCCGTCATTGCGCCCTGCACAAATTCAGGCACCACGGGCCTTCCCGCCACGATATTGACGAGCCCGATCGATTTCACGCTGACAAGGAGCCGGCCGATCGCGTACGTGAGAGGAGAGGTTCGGTAGACGACCGCCATCGGCGTGCCGAACCACCCGGACTCGAGCGTTGCCGTCCCGGACGTCACGACCGCGGCGTCCGCGTACGCCATCAGGTCGTATGTCCCGTTCTCCACCATGGCGATCCCCGTTCCCGGTCCGATGAACTTCCCGACGAATTCTCTTCCGAGATTCGGCGCGACGCCGATCACCGGCTGCACACCCCGTCCCGTGGAGAGGTCCCGCGCCGCCTCCGCCATCACCGGGAGTATCCTCTCGACCTCCTGGCGCCTCGACCCGGGGAAGAGTCCGATGAGCTTCTTCCCCTGGTCGAGGCCGTTCCGCCGGAAAAACTCCTCCCTCGTACATGTCGTGCCGATCTGCTCCGCAAGAGGGTGGCCGACAAATTCGACGTCGATCCCTTCGGATGCATAGATCTCAACTTCAAACGGAAATACGACCTTCATCCTATCGACAATCCCCTTCATCTTCCTGACGCGTCCCCTGTGCCACGCCCACACCTGAGGGCTGATGTAGTACAGGACGGGGATCCCCCTCTTCTTCACTTCCCGGGCGAACCGGAGATTGAACCCGGGATAGTCAATGAGTACGACGACATCCGGACGCCGGCTCTCCATCTCGCCGATCAACTCCCGCCTCAGGCTCCTTATCGTCCCCAGGTTCCGGAGAACTTCGGCAAACCCCATGAACGAAAGATCTGCGATGTCGTGGACGATCTCCATCCCCTCCCGACGCATCCTCTCACCCCCCACCCCGGACACCTCTACGCCCGGAGAGAGGGCCTTCAGCGCCCGCACCACGGAGGAGCCGTGAAGGTCACCGGAGGCTTCCCCCGCAACCATGAGAACCCGGGGGGGCATCCTGTCACCCGTTCAGGTGGAAGTAGACGTATTTTGCTATCACGAGCGCCGTGACGAGACCGATCGCCTGCAGCGTCCTTCGTTCGCTCGCCAGTCCTTCCGACGGGTCGACCGTTTTTGCCGCCGGCACGGAGGACCTGTACGGAGTCAGACGGGGCACAAACCTTCGAACGTTTTTTCTGTAGACATCGAACTCCCCGCCGAAGGTGGCCGCCAGGTATTCTTCCTCCCACGTGACGATCAGGTAATACTGCGTGTAAAACCACACGAGGGCCACAATGAGCATCCAGGGGAAAAGGGCCATGGACATGATCCCGACCCCTGCATACAGAAGCATATTGCCGACGTACAGAGGGTTGCGCACGTAGGAAAACGGCCCGTTCGTAATCAGAAACGTCCCCCCGACTCCCCCCGTCGTCCGCGTCTCGGCACCGACGATGGAGACTCCCCAGAAACGTATCAGCTCGCCGATAAAGACCACGACAAAGCCGATGATGAGGCTCAGCACCGAGGGTTCCGCGAACCAGATCATGACAAGGAGGAACGGGATCGGCGTGTAGCTCCTGTACTTGAATATCGTCCTGCGGATATCACTGTCGGTTCCGGCCACTGTCAGAGTCCCCGCACGGGATCAGGACTCATGCCGGAAAGCCGCGCGGCGCTCAGCCGCGGCCCTCGCCCGGGGGCGGAGCCTGCCGCGATCCAGGAGCAGCCGGAGCCGCGAAACGACATCATCAAAGGAGATGTATGGATAATACGTGATGTTCTCATTCTGGCAGTATGTCTGAAGGACGTCTTTCGCAAATACGATGTCGGCGTATCGCACGGGGCACCTGTCGGAGAACCCTTCCCCGACGTATGCGAGTATGTCCCCGTCGACCGAACCGTTCAGCATGATGTTCCGTTTGCAGCAGGCGCACCGCTCGCACACCGCGTCGGGGTGCGGAAACGCCAGTTCAATCCCCGCACAGCCGTCAGCTCCGGGACGGACAAGCGAGGCGCGGTTGGCGACGAACGGCACGCCGGCACAGCCGTTCGCGGCAAGTATCCGCCGGATGTAGAAGTCGAGCCCGTCGCTCACGATGAGGATGTCCACCCCCCGCTCCCGGCAGAACGCGACGAGGGAGGGAAACGAGGGGTCGATTTCCTGACCCGCGACAAACTGTTCCAGCGCATCCGGCGCCACCCGTCCCATCGACTCCGCTTCGCCGAGGAAGCACTCCCTTGCGCTGATCTCCCCGGCGCGGAAACGCCGCACGAGGCTGTCGCAGGCGTCCCCTCCGAACGCGCGGAAGAACATGTTCCCCACGTCTCCGCGCGTGATCGTCCCGTCGAAGTCGACGAAGAGCTTCAGAGACGCCGTCACGCCGACGCCAGTGCCGCCGATTCCACCCGTGACCCCTTGGTGAACCGGACCGTGACGAGCTTGGAAATCCCCTCTTCCTCCATCGTCACCCCGTACAGGGCGCTCGCGGCCTCCATCGTCCTCTTGTTGTGTGTCACGACGATGAACTGTGTATTGTTCGAGAACTTCCGCAGGATCCGCGTGAACCTGTCGACGTTCGCGTCGTCGAGCGGGGCATCCACCTCGTCCAGTATGCAGAACGGGCTCGGCTTGACAAGATAAATCGCGAAGAGGAGCGCGGTCGCGGTCAGCGTCTTCTCCCCTCCCGAAAGCAGGTCGATCGACGTGGGGCGTTTCCCCCGGGGTTTGGCGACGATCTCGATCCTCGCCTCCAGGGGATCGACCCCTTCCTCGAGTTTGAGATCGCATTCGTCGCCCGGGTCGAACAGGCTCTTGAACGTCTCGATGAAGTTGTTCCGGATGAGGGCGAACGTGTCAAGGAACTTCTTCTGCGCGGTCGCGTTGATTTCTTCTATGGTGGCAAGGAGCGTCTTTTCGGCCTCGAGAAGATCCTGGCGCTGCGTGGAGAGGAATTCCAAACGCTCGCGCTCCGTCGTGAATTCCTCGAACGCCGCAAAATTGATGTTCCCCAGTGTCTTGATTTTGTCGCGCAGACCCTGAATCTCGTCCCGCAGCGCGGCGAAATCCACAAACTCGTCCTCCGGGTACGTCCTGAGCTGAAGGTCGAGTTCGAATTCCTCCGCGGCGCGCGCCCGGATATGCTCCGCCTTCGCCTTCAGGTCGGCCAGGCGGAGCTCGTGCTCGTGCACCGTCCGGAGCGCATCGTCGTGGGTCCGGCGCCGGTCTTTTATCGCAAGCTCGATCGCATGGATCTCGTCCCGGATCCCCGCGGTCTCCTGTTCCACAGCCTCCCTGCGCGCTCCAACGACGGCAAGAACCTCCCGCAGGCCTTCGAGCGTGCGCGTGCTCTCCACGACGGCCGCCTCGTCCGCGGCGATGGCGATCCGTCCGAGCTCCTTCTCCTCCTCCTTCTGCGCGATGAGCGCGCCTGCATCCCGGGTCGCGGCGCCGATCCGCGCGATGCCGTCGGCCGCGTTCTGCATCTCGCCCCGGAGCGTCACGAGCGCTATCTCCCCCTCGCTCATCTCCCGGGCACGTTCGTTCCGTTCCGCCTCAAGGACCTCGAGCTCCCGGGTCGCCGCGCCGATCGCACGCTCGGCCGCGGCCTTCTCCTCACCGAGCCGGGTGAACTCCGGAGCGTCGGCGGCGATCTGCCCGAGGAGCTCGGCCGCGCCGGCGGCAAGGCTCTGCATTTCCTCCCTGTTCCTGGCAATGATGTCGGCGGCGCGGCTCTTTTCGAACGCAACCTGCGCGATTTTCATCTCGATACCGTTCATCTCCTTCTCGACCGCCTTGACCGCCTCGTTCAGCGATTTCAGGTCGATCGTGTCATGTGCGGCGGCGACGGTGTTCCGCTCCTCCTCCTGCGCGCGGACCTGTTCGCGGAGCGACGCAACGTCCCCCTGGAGCTCGTCAATCTGCTCGCGCTTACCGATAAACCCGCCCTCGTCCTGCCTCCTGCTCCCCCCCCGCCGTATCCCCACACCGGTGCGGATCTCACCGTCGAGCGTCACACAGCGGACGCCGGGGATTCTGCGCGTCACTGCGGCGGCGGCGGCGGCGTCTTCCACGATGATGACCCTGTCGAGTATCAGCCGGAAGAGCGGGGCGTACTGTGCATCGCATTTCGCTATGTCAGAGGCGAAGCCGACGATGCCGGGTATCGCCGGAAGCCTGACGGAGGACCGGATGTCCGGCATCCTGTCAAGACAGACGAACGTCGCCTTTCCGCGTTCCTCCTCTTTCAGGAGCGCGATCCCGCGCTCAGCCTCGGCGCTGTTTTCGACGACGAGGAGCCCCGCGTATTCTCCGAGCGCGGCTTCGACCGCCGCCCGGTAACGCTCCGCGGCGTGCACGGCGTCGGCCACCGTGATGTTGCGCGAAGGCTTCCACGATGGGGTCGAAGAAAGATACCTGACCCCCTCCGGGAGTCCCTCCCGCGATTCGACGAGCCCTTTCAGGAAGTCCACCCGGGCGGTCTTCCTCCCCAGATCATTCTGCAGCTCCGCTTCGCGGCTGCGGATCTTCTCTATCCTGCCGGCGAGATCCTTCCTGCGCGTCTCGGCCTGATAGTACTCCATCTCCGCTTCCGTGAACTTCCTCCGCAAGGCGCGATCCTGCGCGGTGAGCTCCGCGATGACGCCGTCAAGACGCGCGATGTCCTGCTCGTATGCAGCGATCTCTTCCTCCGCCCGCGCGGAGCGCCCATTCAGGCTTTCCACCCGGCCGTTCCTCCCGTCCTGCTCAGACTGCCGCTCCGCCACGCTCTGCACGAGGCTGAGCGTCCTGTCGTTGAGCGCCCGGAGCCCCGTCCTCGCGGAATCGAGCCGCGCCTCGCATTCGGCGAGCGCCGCCTTCCGGTCTGCCAGCACTCCTGCGGCGGCGGATTCGCGCTCGCGAAGCTCCGCGAGCGTTTCTTCGAGCGCGAGATTCTCCTCCTCCAGCCGCGCCACCGTGCGGCGCAGGTCTTCCTGTTCCTTCTCGAGCCGGGAGGCATTCCCCTTCAGCGCCTTCATCCTCTCCGCCGCAACCGCGTTGCTCTCCTCCACGCGGTGCATCGATTCCCGCTGAAGGCTGACATCCCGTTGGGCCTCCGCCAGGCGTTTTTCCGATTCCAGCATCCGGTTCCTCAGCGACTCCAGCCGGGATTCCTCACCCGTAAGATCGACGTCGATCCGCGAACGGTCGTCGTTCAACGACCGGAGCCTCTCCTCGACCGGCGCGGCGCGCCCAAGGAGCTGGGCGTATTCGCGTTCCATCAGGTCGACCTCCAGCGTACGGAGCCTCGTCTTCACCTCGTTGAACTGTTCGGCGCGCCTTGCCTGCCGCTCCAGCGTGGAGACCGCTTTCTGCACTTCCGCAACGATATCGTTGACGCGAACGAGGTCGTCCTGGACGCTCTCCAGTTTCCTGTACGCCGCTTTTCTCCGGTGCTTGTACTTCGTGACCCCGGCCGCCTCTTCGAAGAGCCGGCGCCGTTCGTCGGTCTTGTCGGAGAGGATCGTCTCGATCATCTTCAGCTCGATCACCGAGTAGGCGTCGGCCCCCATCCCTGTGTCCATGAAAAGATCGAGGATGTCCTTCAACCGGCACGGGACCTTGTTCAGGAGGTATTCGCTCTCGCCGGACCGGTACACGCGCCGCCCGACCGTCACCTGCGTGTATTCGGACGGGAGTATCCCCTTTGTGTTCTCGATGACAAGGGAGGCTTCGGCCATCCCGAGCGCCTTGCGCGTCTTGGTCCCGTTGAAGATCACGTCTTCCATCTTGTCGCTGCGCAGCGCGCTGTACCGCTGTTCGCCGAGAACCCACCGGATCGAGTCGACGATGTTTGTCTTCCCGCACCCGTTCGGGCCCACGATTGCGGAAATGCCGCTGTCGAAGGTAAGGTTCACCCTGTTGGCAAAGGACTTGAATCCGATAATCTCGAGTTTTGAAAGATACATGCGTCCCCGCGGACTCCCCGGCTACTGCATAGTTTCCATCGTGGAATAGACGAACGACAGGTACATCGGCGCCGACTGGGTGTAATCGTAATAGCCATACGCGAGGGCGCAGAGCGCCGCGACCGAAAGGATCCCCGCAACATAGACTTTCACCGGCAGGACGTCCATGATGATTGACATCCCTTTGAGAAGCCGGAGAAGCACCCAGGCGCACAGGACTGCAATGAGAGCGAAGGCCGGAATAACGTACACCGTGCTGTCGAGAACCCTGTACAGGATCATCCCCAGCGGCACGAGAACAAGAAGCGGTGCGGTCGACCACATCGTCACCGTATACGCGTGATAAGCGTAGATGCGCGCGCGGACAAACGCGCGGAGGAGCCTCACGATGAGCGCGACGAGGAGGAGCAGGACGAAGACGAGGACCGCGAACGCGCCGATGAACCGGAGCGGGTGCCAGATGAGGCTCACCGCGGCCGCCTTCGCACCATCGCTGACGAGGAGGCAGGAGAGCGCCGCGTCCAGAAGCATGCTGCCGCGGAACCTGTACAGGATGCTCGACATCGAGACGGCGACCGCGAGCGCGACAACCGCGCCAAGGAGCGTGCTGTGCCCGGAAGAGACGATGCGCTGATCGCGGACATCCGCGAAGAAGTTGTAAGAGTTCAGCACCGAACGGTTCAGGGATTCACGGAAGCGGCGGCTCGTGTTGTAGACGTACGCCATGCCGACGAGAAGGACAAATCCCGCCAGGACGTAGATAATGGGTGACTCCGTCGTGTGCGCTCCGGCGGGAAGCGCCACGAATTTCTCCCCGTGAAAGACGGAGCGTACCGCGTCGAACGCAAGCCGCTTGTCGCGACCCGCGCTGACCAGCCCGGTCGTGTGCATCCAGGGGTCCCCCGAACGGACGCTGAGCGACGGCCTGTCCCCCTTCCAGTCGTTGAACGACCAGACGATCCCCCCGTCACAATCGATCGACCGCAGCATGTCAAACCTCTGCAGGTAGAACCTGGCCTGGGCCTCCTGCGACAGCGGATCGCTGTATCCGTTCCTGTTGCCGGCGTCCACTTCCGTTCCGAACCTGACGACGACAAGGGGCTGATGCCTGTGCGCTTCGCGCCAGAGCTCGACTTCCGTCCGAAAGGTCTTCATGTCCTGCGTGTTCACGCTGAGCGCCCCGATGTCCATCAGCGACGTGCACGAATCTTCCCCCGGAAGCGCGGCGCAGTACAGGAGCCGGCTGTCAAGCGTCCGCGCGAGACGGACCAGGCCCTGCATGAACGGGCGCGCGGCCGGATGGCCGGCCTCGATCTCGTCGCCGAGTCCCCATGCCAGAACCGAGGGGTGGTTCCTGTCACGGAGGACCATCTCCCGGAGGCTCGCTGCGGCAAGATCGGCGTACGCATCGCTCCCGAGGACGGCCCCGGGAGTCTGCACGAGCGGGATCTCCTCCATCGCCAGGAGTCCGTACCTGTCGCACAGATTGAGCATGTAGGGGTGCGGGGGATGCCCGATGAACCGGACGAGGTTCGCCCCCATTGTCTTGATGAGCGCGATGTCCTTTTCCCGTTCTTCGTATGTCATGGCGCTCCCCCTCGCGGGCGAGTCCTCGTACCAGCATACCCCTTTGACGAGAAGCCGTTTCCCGTTGAGCTGGAGACGGTCGCCCGCCACGGCAATGCGCCGTATCCCGGCCGCCACGTCGAATTCATCGACAATGCGCGGTTCGTTCCCCGCGCTGTGCTCGATGTAGCATTTTATGAGGTAGAGGTCGGGGGTCTCCGGACTCCAGAGCCGGGGGTTCTGCAGGACAACGGCGGTGAGCGCCTCGTCCCACTCATTGCCGCGCCTGACAAGCGGAACAATCGGGCTCCGTGCAACGAACGACCCGGACATCTTGTCAAGGACTTCAAAAAAGCACCCGGTCGCCGTCCCTTTCGCTCCGTCGGCGGGGGGGACGGCACTGAGGCTGTCCGTGCCGTCCGCGCTCACACGGACCGTGATCCTCGCGGTTTCGCCGTTGTCCGACGGCTCCGTCCTGATAACCGCGTCACGAATGTAGAGCGGGGGAGTCCCGAGGATATAGACGTCGCGCGTGATCCCGCCGTAATTCCGCATCCCCCAGGCCGGGGGGCGGACGGGAAGCGTCGTCCGCGGATCAAGTACGTTGTTGACTGTGACACGGACGGTATTGTCGTGTCCGATCTGGAGGGCGTCCCTGGGAAGGGTCTCGACGAAGCTCGTGAACCCGCCGCTGTGCGACGTCACGAACTCGCCGTTGACGGTCACCTCCGCGGCATGATCCACGCCGAGCATCACGATGTGAAACTTGTACTGGTCGAGCTGTTCTTTCGTCAGCTCAACGCCCCGCTGGAACACCACCTTCCCCCTGAAGTCGTACGCGGAGGGAACCCTGACAGTCCCGGACGGGCCTCCCTCCACCGCGTAGTCCCAGGTACCGGAAAGGTCAATCTTGATTCTTGTCGGTGTGTCAAGGAGAAATCCGCTGTCAGAACCCCGGTTGAGCGGAGAGCCGTTCTCCAGAAAAGGGTACTGTCCGCTCCGGGAGGAGTATGCCGGGCTGAGGAGTGTAACAACGATGAGTGCGATCCGGAGGGCCGACCTCCCGCATATTGCTGTTCTGTTTTGTTGAGATACGGTCGGCAAGTATGTTGTAACCGCCTGAAAGGTAGGTGATAAGAGATATCACCTCAATATACGCATAAACTCCCCTGAAAGCAATGAAAAAACGTTAAATTGCCCTATTTTACAGCGTTCACAATTGCAGCAAACGAATCAGCCTTGAGGCATGCGCCGCCGACCAATGCACCATCAATGTCATTTTGTGAGAGAAGTTCTGCCGCATTGTCAGGCTTCACGCTCCCGCCGTATTGTATGACCGTTTGTTCAGCCAGGGGCCAGTCATGCATCTGGGATATCAGCTTCCGGATGAGCTGATGTACCTCCTGTGCCTGCGCGGGGGTTGCGGTCTTCCCCGTCCCTATCGCCCATACTGGTTCATAGGCGATAACGACAGAAGACATGTCGCTCCGCGTGAGTCCGGCGAGAACTCCCTTCACCTGAGCCGTGATCACCCTGTCGGTGATCCCCCCTTCGCGCTCAGCGAGCGTTTCGCCGACGCAGATGATCGGCTTCAGTGACGAGGCGAGGGCCTTCTTTGCTTTTGCGTTTATCAATTCGTCCTTCTCGCCGAAATACTGGCGCCGCTCCGAGTGACCGAGGATCACGTACTCGCATCCCGCGGAACGGATCATATTCCATGAGATCTCCCCGGTGTACGCCCCCTCATCATGCTGGGACATGTTTTGGGCCCCGAGCTTCATTGTCGAGCCCTTCAGCATGCTCCCCGCCGCCGCCAGCGACGTGAACGGTGGACAGACGACGACTGTGACGCGGGGGGGGACGGACGCCAGCCGGGTCTTGAGCCCTTCGACAAGTTCCGATGTTGCAGAAAGGTCCTTGTACATTTTCCAGTTGCCTGCTATTATCACGTTTCGCATATGGAGTTCCTGTGTGATGTGTGAATCAGCGGCGGGAAGGGATCGCCCCGAGTTTCCTGCGGAGCACCTCATTGACGATCTTCGGGTTCCCCTTCCCTTTCATGATCTTCATCGTCTCTCCGACGAAGAAGCCGAACACTTTTTGGTTGCCGTCGAGAAATTTCTGCACCTGCGGGAGGTTTGAGCCGATGACGGCATCCACCGCCCTTTCGATCGCGCCCTGATCGGAGACCTGCACCAGCCCCTTCCGTTCCACGATAACGCGCGGGTCCCCGCCTGTGGCGGCCATGTCCTCGAAGACCTCTTTTGCGATCTTGCCGCTTATGGTACCGTCGGCGATCATCCGGATCATCGCGGCAAGATGCGCCGGGGAAACGGGGAACCCCTTCATCGAGGCCCTCCCGGCGCCGGCGACACGAAGGATATCCGTCATGACCCAGTTGCTCGCGGCCTTCGCGTTCTGCGCGCGGACCGGTCCTTCGCCGCCGAGCGCGTCCAAAGTCTCCTCGAAGTAGTCGGCCACCCCTTTCTCCGCGGTGAGGACGTCCGCGTCATACGGGGGAAGCCCCAGAACCGCGACAAATCTCCGCCTCCGGGCGTCGGGAAGCTCGGGAAGCTTCCGCTTCACTTCGTCGATCCAGGCGTCGTCCACGCGCACTGCAGCGAGGTCCGGATCGGGGAAATACCGGTAGTCGTGCGCTTCCTCCTTGCTCCGCATGGGGAGCGCGACGTTTCTGTCCGCGTCCCAGAGGAGCGTCTCCTGCACCACCGTCCCCCCGTCCCTGATGAGCCGGACCTGGCGTCCTATCTCGAACTCCAGAGCGCGCTCGACGTTCCGGAAGGAATTCATGTTCTTCACTTCCGTCTTCGTCCCGAGCGGCGTTGTTCCCCGCGGGCGGACGGAGACGTTGGCGTCACAGCGGAGGCTCCCCTCCTCCATATTCCCGTCGCAGATGCCGAGATACGTGACGAGCTGCCGGACACGGGAGAGATACAGGGAGGCTTCGCGGGGTGAACTGATTTCCGGTTCACTTACGATTTCGATGAGGGGAACGCCACACCTGTTCAGGTCCACGAGCGTGTCGGCGTCCTGATCGTGGACGGATTTGCCGGCGTCCTCTTCCATGTGTATCCGGGCCAGCGCGATCCGTTTCGTTCCCCCGCCCGGGAGATCGATGTCGATGCCCCCCCCCGCGCAGATCGGCGCATCGTGCTGGGATATCTGATATCCTTTCGGAAGATCGGGATAGAAGTAGTTCTTGCGGGCGAAGACCGAGCGCGCGGCGATCCGTGATCCGGCGGCCAGCCCCATCCGGAGGATGAACTCCACGAGCCGCACGTTCAGCACGGGGAGCGTTCCCGGCATCCCCAGGCAGACGGGACAGACATTCGTATTGGGCTCGTCCCCGAACCGCGCGGAACACCCGCAGAACGCTTTTGTCTGTGTCAGGAGCTGGGCGTGAACCTCAAGGCCGATGACCGGTTCGAACTCTTCGTCCGCTTTCACGCGCCGACCGGCTCCCGAATGGCCTGCGTCACCTTCTCCGCCGCCTCCTTCAGGCTCCCTGCGACGAGGAAATTCATCCCGGAATTCTTGAGGATGTCCTGGGCGATCTCCGCATTCGTTCCGGCAAGGCGGACAACGATCGGGACCTCCACTTTCACTTTGCGCGCGGCTTCGACAACGCCCGTCGCCACCCGGTCGCACCGGACGATCCCGCCGAATATATTTATAAGCACCGCCCGGACGTGGGGATCGGCGAGTATGATCTTGAATCCCGACTCGACGGTCTCCGCGCTCGCTCCCCCGCCCACGTCGAGGAAGTTCGCCGGTTCTCCCCCCGCCAGCTTGATGATGTCCATCGTCCCCATCGCGAGTCCCGCACCGTTGACCATGCAGCCGACGTTCCCTTCGAGCTTGATATAGTTCAGGTTCGATTTCGAAGCCTCGACCTCCAGGGAATCCTCTTCGTCGAGGTCGCGGAGCCCGGCCAGCTCGGGGTGCCGGTCGAGGGCGTTGTCGTCGAAGTTGATTTTCGCGTCAAGCGCAAGGACGCCCCCGTCTTTCGTCACGACGAGCGGGTTGATTTCCGCGAGCGAGCAATCCATCGCGTCATACGCGTTATACAGCGCGGCGAGGAACTTCACGCCGTTCCTGAACGCCTCTCCCGTGAGTCCAAGTCCGAATGCGAGCCTTCGCGCCTGAAACGGATAGAATCCTGCAGTCCGTTCCACCGGCTCGCGGAGTATCTTTTCCGGCGACTCGGCGGCCACCTTTTCAATCTCCACTCCCCCCTCTGTCGACGCCATCACGACGTTCCGCGACGTGGCACGGTCGAGCGTCACCCCCACGTAAATCTCGCGGGCGATGGCAACCCCCTGTTCGATCAGGAGCCGTTTCACGATCTTCCCGGCCGGTCCGGTCTGGTGTGTGACGAGCTTCATCCCCAGTATCTGCGATGCGACCTGGCGGACTTCCTCGAGCGTCTTCGCCACCCGCACTCCGCCCCCCTTGCCGCGTCCGCCGGCGTGTATCTGGGCTTTGACAACCCAGATGCTCCCCCCGATGCCATACGCAGCGCTCACGGCTTCGTCGACGGAAAATGCGACCTTCCCCGCGGGCACCGCCACACCGAATTTCCGGAGGATCTCTTTCGCCTGGTATTCATGGACTTTCATCGCCGTCCGTCTCCATGGAGTTGAATGTGAACATCGTCACCGTGCGACCTTCTCCGCGATGGACTTCGCCTGGAGGAACAGGAGGAGATAGTCCCGCCCTCCTGCCTTCGAATCGGTTCCGCTCATGTTGAAGCCCCCGAAGGGATGGACGCCGACGAGCGCGCCGGTGCATTTGCGGTTGAAGTACAGATTCCCGACGAAGAAGTCCCGCTCCGCCCTCTTCCGGTTCCTGCTGTTCCTCGTGTAGACGGCGCCCGTCAGGCCGAATTCCGTGTTGTTCGCGATCGCCATCGCCTCGTCGAAGTCCTTCGCCCGGATCACGGCGAGGACGGGACCGAATATTTCCTCCTGCGCAATCGTGGCGCCCGGCGCGACATCGGCAATGACCGTCGGCTGTATGAAGTACCCTTCAGGGCTGCCGGCACCGCCTCCGGCGACCACGCGCCCCCCTTCCTGCACTCCCGTCCCGATATACTTCAGTATGCTCGCGTGCGATCCCCTGTTGACGACGGGGCCAACTCCTGTCGTTGACAACGCGGGATCGCCGAGCGACAGCGCTGCGGCCTTCTCCGCCAGTATGCCGACGAACCTGTCGTACACCGCCGCGTGAACGATGACGCGGGAGCAGGCCGAGCACTTCTGGCCGGAGAATCCGAATGCGGAGGCAATAACGCCTTTCGCCGCGTCTTCGAGATCAACCCCCGCATCGATAATGATCGAGTCCTTCCCCCCCATTTCCGCCACCACGCGTTTCAGCCAGATCTGTCCCGGCTGCACTTTCGCGGCCGTCTCGTTGATGTGTATCCCCACCTCTTTCGAGCCGGTAAACGACACGAACCTCGTTTTCGGGTGCATAACGAGCGTATCCCCGACCGCCCCGCCGGGTCCCGTCACGTAGTTGATGACCCCCGGGGGAACCCCGGACTGCTCCATGATCTCGAAGAATTTCCAGCCGATGAGCGGCGAATCGCTCGACGGCTTGAGGATGACGGTGTTCCCCGACACGACCGCCGCCGATGTCATTCCGGTGAGTATCGCAAGGGGAAAATTCCACGGCGGGATCACGACGCCGACGCCGAGCGGGACATAGACGAGCTTCCCTTTCTCCCCCGGATTCTTCACGACAGGCTGATCTTCGCCGTAGCGGAGCATCTCCCTCCCGTAGAACTCGAGGAAATCAATGGCCTCCGCCGTGTCTGCGTCGGCTTCGGGCCAGGGCTTCCCAACCTCGAGTATCATGACCGCGTTCAGCGCCCACCTCTGCCGCCGCATCAGGCGTGCGGCCTTAAAGAGGCACGCGGCACGGACGAGCGGAGGGACGTGCTTCCACACTTCGAACGCCGAGAGCGCGGCGCTCATCGCCTTCTCTGCGATGGCGGCGTCTGCTTTCTGGAACACCCCCACCACTTCGGTCGACCGGGCGGGGTTGAACGAGCTGAATTTCCCCGGGGCGGTGATCCGTTCGCCTCCGGCGACGATCGGATACTCGCGGCCAAGAGACGCCCTGAGCGACGCAATCGCCGCCTCCTGCTTTTTCCTGGCGGCCGGTTTCGAAAAATCTACGAGCGGTTCGTTCTTGAATTTGGGGATGGACATGCAAGCCTCTTGTTTCAGGAGACGGAATACGCGTCAGAACATCGAAAATCGTTTCAATGTACCCAATCGGGGAGACATATTCAATGAGTGGCGCTTCCAGCGCCACGCGAAGCGGCGCCCCTGTGAACGGCGACGGGGAGGAGAGCGGCGATGGGAGGCGATCAGATCCCGGAAGAGGACGAGGCGGCCTGAAGTGTATTCTTCATCAGCATGGCGATCGTCATGAGTCCGACCCCTCCGGGAACGGGGGTGATCGCGGAAGCGACACCCTGCGCGGAGGCGAAATCCACGTCGCCGACAAGGCGCGTTCCGGTTTTTGCGGAAGGGTCCGGGATCCGGTTCATCCCCACATCGATGACAACGCACCCGGGTTTGAGCATTGCGCCGGTGATCGAGCGGGGCCTCCCCATCGCGGCAATCACGATGTCGGCCTGTTTCACAAAGGGAGTGATGTCCTTCACGCCGGTGTGCACGACCGTCACTGCGGCGTTCGCCCCCGGCTGTTTTTGCATCAGCATGTTGAACACCGGCTTCCCCACAATATTGCTCCTGCCGACGACCACCGCGTGCTTCCCCCCCGGGTCATTCCCGCTTCTGGCGAGGAGTTCGAGTATCCCCGCCGGAGTGCATGGACGGAGGCAGGGAATCCCCAGCACGAGTTTTCCGACGTTCACGGGATGGAATCCGTCGACGTCCTTCCGGGAATCGATCGCTTCGATCACGCGCTGCTCGTCGATGTGCCGCGGGAGCGGAAGCTGGACGAGTATCCCGTGTACGGCGGGATCCGCATTGAATCCGGCGATGAGGGCCAGGAGCTCATGTTCACTGCAAGAGGCCGCCCGCCGCTCGGTGACGGAGCGGAAACCCAGCTCCTCGCACGCTTTCCCCTTGGAGCGGACGTAAACTTCCGAGCCCGGGTCGTTGCCGACGAGAATGAACGCCAGTCCCGGGGTGATTCCCCTGGTGCGCCGGAGTTCATCGGCGCCGCGGCGGACTTCCGCCCTGATCTCCGCGGCAATGAGCTTTCCGTCGATCAGTGATGCGGCCATTGTTCAACCGAATGCGGGAAAAATAACGCTTTCCATTGCGAGCGCCCGTCCGGTCGCGGCATCCGCCTGGACGTACACCGCGCACAGACGCACATCGTGGGAGGCGACTTCGTATTTGTGCGGCGTCGCCGTTATGAGCCGCTTGATGGCGAGATCCTTCTTCATCCCGAGAACGGAATCATACGGCCCCGTCATGCCGACGTCGGTCTGGAATGCGGTCCCCCGCGGGAGTATCCTCCCGTCGGCGGTCGGTGTGTGTGTGTGCGTCCCGATGACCGCCGTGACTTTGCCGTCGAGATGCCAGCCCATCGCCATCTTCTCGGCGGTCGCGTCTGCATGAAAATCCACGAACACCACGGGGGTCTCCTCATGGATCTTCGCAACAGCCCAGTCGGCGGTCCTGAAAGGGTCGTCGATCGGCTGCATGAAAACCCTCCCCTGCAGATTCAGGATTCCCGCTTTCCCTTTTCCCGGGATGTCGGCCACATAATAGCCGTTTCCGCCGTTTTCCCGGGGGTAGTTCAGCGGACGGAGTATGCGCCTGTCGCTTCCGAGGACCTTCCGGCTGTCCCACCTGTCCCACACATGGTTCCCGGTCGTGATCACGTGCGCTCCGAGCTCGAAGAGCCTCTTCGCATGTTCTTCGGCGATCCCCTTCCCCTCGGTCGTATTTTCCCCGTTGACGATCAGAAGGTCCACGCCGTACTTTTTGACGTAGTTCGGGATCAGCGTGGCAGCCAGATCGAGACCGGGCGTGCCGACGATGTCGCCGATGAAGAATATGTTCAGTGTCACAGATCCCCGGCATCGAATGGTGTCTGGTTCTCGAGGGGGGGGCCCCCCGGACTTCGGGTGAATCTAATGAAATCCGCTCCAAAAAAACAGTAAAAAGCCCGCCGGGAACCGGCGGGCACGCAAAGAGTGTCAGGGGAGGAAGGGCCTCTCAGCCTTCCCCTTCGGGGACGAAATTGCGTACCTCTTCAACGATGACGTCGACGATCTCCGATTCTTTGACCCGGCGGATTACCTCGCCCTTACGGTAGAGTATGCCGACCCCTTTCCCCGCGGCAATCCCGATATCCGCTTCGCTCGCTTCTCCGGGACCGTTCACGACGCACCCAAGGACCGCGATCTTGACGGGCTTCTTGATCCCCTCCAGACGCTTCTCCAGCTCCGCCATGATGCCGAAGAGGTCCACTTCAAGCCTGCCGCACGTCGGGCAGGCGATGAGTTCCACGTTCCTTGTCGCAAGATTCAGGGAACGGAGGATTTCCTTTCCCACCTCCACTTCTTTCACGGGATCGTCGGTGAGGGAAACCCTTATCGTATCGCCGATCCCTTCGGCAAGGAGCGTCCCGATGCCGACGGCGGACTTTATCGTTCCGGTCCTCGTCGGTCCGGCTTCCGTGACGCCCAGATGGAGGGGGATGTCCGTCCGCTCGGCGACAAGCCGGTAGGCGTCAATCATGAGCCGGACGTCCGTCGACTTCACCGATATGATGACGTCATGAAAACCGAACTCTTCGCAAATCCCCACGTGGCGCATCGCACTCTCGTAGAGGGCCTCGGCCGTCGGATAGCCGTGCTTCGCCAGTATATCCTCCTCCAGCGAACCGGAATTCACGCCGATCCGTATCGGTATCCGGCGGGCTTTCGCGGCCCCCAGGACCTCGTGGATCCTGTCCCGGCTTCCGATGTTTCCCGGGTTAAGACGGACCTTCGCCACGCCCGCCTCTATCGCTTTCAACGCGAACACGTGATTGAAGTGGATGTCAGCAACGACAGGGATCGACGAACGGCGGACGATCTCCTTCATCGCATCGGCCGCTTCCCTGTCGTTCACCGTCACGCGCACGATGTCGCAGCCCGCCTCGGCGGCGGCGAGGATCTGGGCGACCGTCGCCTCGACGTCGCCGGTCCTCGACTTTGTCATCGTCTGGACTGAAATCGGCGCACCCCCCCCCACGCGGACTCCGCCGATCATGACCGGCCTCGTTGCGCGCCTTACGCCGGCAATGTGCGCCGGCGGGCCCTGCACCGGCGGCCTGTCGGTCTCATTCAGCGCCTGAATTTCCATACTCACCGCACCCGTCAGTGGATTTTCCTGCTTGCCTCGTTCAGTATCCTCTTCTCCTCGTCGCTGAGGCTCTGGTAGCCTCCCTTGCTTATCTTGTCCAGTATCGCATCAACGACCTCCTGCGTGACCTCTCCTTCATCTTCCTTGTGCCGGGTCTCGCCGATGTCATAAAACCGCGCGTCGCGCACCTCACTTCCCGTCCATGCACGCGGCCCGGGTCGGGAGGCGCGGCGGAACACGCCGCTCCCGAGATTTCCCATCAGGTTCCTGAACGCCTCCGAGTGGCGCTCGGTGAATATGAATATGAATCCCACCGCTGCGCCGCCGAGATGGGCGACGTGTGCCACGCCGTCAGGGGAACCGGTGATGCCGGTGATGAGCTCGAGCCCGATCGAGGCCGCGATGAAATACTTCGCCTTGATCGGCAGAAGGAAGTAGACATAGATCGGCCTGTCTGGCCAGAGCATACCGAAGGCGATGAGTATCCCGAACACCGCCCCCGACGCCCCCACCGTAGGCGCGACCTGTCCCAGCATCGGCGCCACGAGGAGATTGGCCACCCCCGCCCCGATGCCGCAAAGCAGGTAATACAGAAGGAATTTCGCCGATCCCCACGTGTGTTCCAGCTCCGTGCCGAACATCCAGAGCATCAGCATGTTGAAAAAGATGTGCCAGAACCCGCCGTGGAGAAACATGTATGTCACGAGCTGCCAGGGCCAGAAATTGGTCCCCAGAGGCCAGAGTTCCAGGTACTCCCTGAAGATCACAAATATAGGGACGTTCTGGAACGTGAAGGCGGGAAGAAACACTCCGAAGAACAGCCACATCAGGCCGTTTGTAATGAGAAGACCCTTGATCACCGGAGGGAAGAACGAAAACCCGCCGAACAGTCCCGGCCGGTAGTATCTCCCCTCCCCTCCTCCGCTGATGGGCTGCATCATGAACCGCACGTTATTGACGTCATACATCCTTCAAAAAGAGAACACGGAGACAACCGGATTGGTTCATCCGACCGCCAGGGCCGCAAGTCCCGGGAGCGTCCGCCCTTCAAGGAATTCCAGCGAGGCTCCTCCCCCCGTCGAGACGTGGGAGATCTGGGTTTCAAAGCCGGCCTTCGCGACCGCCGCAGCGGAGTCCCCGCCGCCGACGATTGTTTTTGCGCCCGCCTTCGTCGCCTCTGCAAGCAGCCGGGCAACCTCCAGGGTACCGTTCGCGAAGTTGGGCATCTCGAACACTCCCATCGGCCCGTTCCAAACAATCGTCTTGGCGCGCCGGACCTCCATGTTGATGACCTTGACCGTTTCCGGCCCGATGTCAAGCCCCCGCCATCCCGGAGGGATCTTCGTGACAGGGACGACCCTCCGCTGGGCGTTGTTCTCCATCCTGTCGGCGATGACGCAGTCCACGGGGAGTATGAACCGCTTGTGCTGCGCCGCCATCTGGCCGAGGAGGTCCTTCGCCAGGTCGAGCTTCTCCTCCTCCACCATGGAGTCGCCGATCTCAAGCCCCTGCGCGCGCAGGAACGTGAACGCCATGCCGCCGCCGATCACGAGCGCGTCGATCTTCGGAAGCAGATTCTGAATGACGTCGATCTTTCCGGAGATCTTCGCCCCGCCGAGTATCGCAAGATACGGACGCGCCGGGTTTGTCACCGCGCTCGTCAGGTAGTCGATCTCCTTCTTCATCAGGTACCCCGCCACGGCGGGACGGAGGAAGTGTGTGATCCCCTCCGTGGAGGCGTGCGCCCGGTGGGCGGTGCCGAAGGCGTCATTGACGTACACGTCCCCGAGGCTCGCCAGCTCCTTTGAAAATGCCTCGTCATTCGCCTCTTCCTCCGGGTGATAGCGGAGATTCTCAAGCATCAGGATGTCACCCGGCTTCAGCGCATCGACCATCTGGTGCACCTCCGGGCCGATGCAGTCTTTCGCGAACTGGACCGGGCGGTTGATGAGCGTCGAGAGATAGTCGGCGACCGGTTTGAGTGAGAACTCCGGATTCGGATGCCCCTTCGGCCTTCCCAGGTGGCTCATCAGGATCACCGAGGCACCCTGGGAGAGGATTTTGCGGATCGTCGGAAGGGATTCAATGATCCTTTTGTCGTCCGCAACTTTCATGTCCGGCGTCATGGGAACGTTGAAGTCCACGCGGACGAGGACTTTCTTCCCCTTGAGGAGGACATCGTCAATAGTCAGTGTGTGCATTGTGGTCTCATGGATGGGTGCCGAGAATGCGGCGGCCGCCCCGAGGCGGCCGCCGGTAGTGCCCTGATCAGGCGATCTTCTTGAGGAGGTCGATGACGCGACAGGAGAATCCCCATTCGTTGTCATACCAGCCGAAGACCTTGACCGTGTTGCCCATTGCCATCGTCAGCTTCGAGTCGAAGATGCAGGAATGCTCGTTGCCGATAATATCCACCGACACAAGCTCCTCCTCCGAGTACTGGAGGATCCCCTTCATCGGTCCCGCGGCCGCCTGCTTCATCGCATCGTTCACCTGCTCGCGCGTCGCCGGTTTCTTGAGGATCGCGACAAAGTCGGTGATGGAGGCGTCGGGGGTGGGAACCCGGAGCGAGAACCCGTCAAGCTTCCCCTTGAGATCGGGGATGACTTTGCCGACGGTCCGTGCAGCGCCCGTTGTCGTCGGGATGATTGACATGGCAGCAGCGCGCGCCCTCCGGAGGTCCTTGTGCGGGAGATCGAGGAGGCGCTGGTCGTTCGTGTAGGAATGGATCGTCGTCATGAAGCCCTGTTCGAGGCCGAACGACGTGTGGAGAACCCTGACCATGGGGGCAAGGCAGTTCGTCGTGCACGAAGCGTTCGACACAAACTGTTCTTTCCCGGTCAGCACACTGTCATTCACTCCCAGGACGACGGTGGCGTCGATTTCGTCTTTTGCGGGAGCCGTCAGGAGCACCTTCTTCGCCCCTGCGGTGATATGCGCCTGGAGCTTCTCACGGCTCGTGAAAATCCCTGTTCCCTCGACGATGATGTCCGCACCGAGCTCCTTCCAGGGGAGCTTTGAGGGGTCTTTTTCCGCCATGACGCGGTATTTCTTCCCGTTGACGCTGATGGCGCCCTCTTCCGCTTTCACGTCCCCTTCGAATATGCCGTGCACGGAATCATATTTCAGTAGATACGCGAGCGTTTTCGCATCGGTGATGTCATTGATGCCAACGATGTTGAACCCGCCCTGCTGCAAAGCTCTCCGGAAAACAAGGCGGCCTATGCGTCCGAACCCATTGATGCCGATATTGACAGCCATACACTACCTCCCTTGGATCAGAAACGTGAATGGATAGTCGGTCTGGAAGTGGAATGATTCACCCAAAATCCTTGTAATGTATCACTCTCGTGCACGAATGTCAAGGAAATCGGCTTTTTCAGCGCGCGATCGCCACCGCGCAGGCGATCACGGAACGCGCGCCGGCGCCGAGGAGAACGCTCGCGCACGCACGCATTGTCGAGCCCGTCGTGACGACGTCGTCGACGAGGAGGATCGTCATGCCCGCGACGGAGGCGTGCGGCCGCAGCGCGAACGCGCCGCGCACGTTCTCGCGCCTCTCGCCGTGGCCGAGCGTCGTCTGGGAAGCCGTGAACCGGACACGCCGGATGAGACGGGCGTCCACGGGACGCCCGGTGACGGTGGAAACCCCCCTTGCGATGCACGCACACTGGTCGAACCCGCGTTCCCGCATCCTTGACGGGTGCAGCGGGAGGGGGACGATCACCCCGGATTCTCCGCGCCCCGCCTCTCTGATTCGTTCACCCAGCACGCGTCCGAATTCCACGCCGATCGGGGTCATCCCCCCGTATTTCAACCGGTGCATGAGCTCGCGGAGCGGGCTGTCCCGTTCAAAGTACCACGCGGCGACAAAGTCCGCGACCGTCCCCTCCAGGCCGAGCCGCACAAGCGCATCCCGGTACGCGTCGTCCCATTCATCCACGGAGACGATTGCGCCGCGGCACGCCTGGCAGGCGATTGACTCTCCCGGAAGAAGAGGCGCGTTGCATGCATTGCAGAGCGGAGGGAACACCGCGTCGGCGCAGATGCCGAGGAGGAAACGGGGGACAGAGAGAACTCCGGCGACCATGGGGTATGCAGAACCCGGGGATGAAGGGAAGGAATATCCGCTTTTTCCTTTCCTACACCCCAGGAGGGAAAATTCCGGCACCGCACAGGCGGGCAGAGGGGGGGGGAGAAGCTACGGCGGACCGTCCTCCTGAGGCGGGGACGGGCGGGCGCCTTTTGAGCGCGTCGTCATTTCCTCGAGTTTCGCGATCTCGTCGCGCAGTCCGGCGGCGCGCTCGAACTCCAGGTCCTTCGCCGCCCGCTCCATTTCGCTCTGCAGTTCGCCTATCAGGTCCCGTTTCTGTTCCGCCGTCAGATAGCGAACGACGCTCTCCGCAACAAGGGGCATCTTCGCCCGCTCCCGCCTTGCGTCGCGGGCTGCCTTAACGTCCGCGACGGCGGTGGCCGCCAGGACCTCGTCGATCGTCTTGAAAACCGTGGCGGCCGTTATGTTGTTGTCGATGTTGTACTGAAGTTGCTTCGATCTCCGCCTCCGGGTCTCATCGAGCATCCTCTGCATCGAACCTGTCACCGTGTCGGCGTACAGGATGACGAGCCCGTTGAGGTTCCGGGCGGTCCGTCCCGCCGTCTGGATCAGTGAGCGTTCCGACCGGAGAAAGCCCTCCTTGTCGGCGTCGAGTATCGCCACGAGCGATACCTCGGGAAGGTCGAGCCCTTCGCGGAGGAGGTTGACGCCGATGAGGACGTCGAACTCACCGAGACGCAGGTCCCGGAGGATCTCCACCCGCTCGAGCGCATCGACCTCCGAATGGATGTACCGCACCCTGACGCCGATGTCGTTGAGGTAGTCAGTCAGATCTTCCGCCATCCGTTTCGTCAGCGTCGTCACGAGAACGCGTTCTTTCCTGGACGCACGGTCCCGGATCTGAGCGATCAGGTCGTCGATCTGGTTCTTCACCGGCCGGATCTCGACCTCCGGGTCCACAAGGCCCGTGGGACGGATGACCTGCTCCACGATCACCCCCTTGCTCTTCTGAAGTTCGTACTCCGCCGGCGTGGCGCTGACGAATATCACCTGAGGGACCATCTTCTCCCACTCGTCGAATGTGAGGGGACGGTTGTCGAGGGCTGAAGGGAGACGGAATCCGTGCTCCACAAGCGTCAGCTTGCGCGACCTGTCGCCGTGATACATCCCGCCCACCTGGGGGACGGTAACGTGGGATTCATCCACGACAAGGAGAAAGTCCTTCGGGAAATAGTCGAGGAGACACGCCGGGCGGGAGCCCGGCGGGCGTCCCGCGATATGGCGGGAATAGTTCTCGATCCCCGAACAGTAACCAACCTCGCGCATCATCTCCAGGTCGAAACGGGTGCGCTGCTCCAGCCGCTGCGCCTCGACAAGTTTTCCGGCGGTGCGAAGATCTCCCAGACGCTCCTCAAGCTCCTTTTCGATCCCCTTCATTGCACGGTCCAGCGTATCTTTCGAGGTCACAAACTGCTTTGCGGGATAGACAACTTCATACTCCGTCTCGCCCAGGACCCTTCCGTCCATCCTGTTGATGTAGGAGATCCGTTCGACGGTGTCCCCGAAGAACTCGATCCTGAGGGCTTCCTCGTTCTCATACGCCGGGATGACCTCGACGACGTCGCCGCGCACCCGCATCGTCCCCCGGACGAATTCAAAATCGTTGCGGGCATAATAGATATTCAGAAGCTTCCTGAGGAGATCGTTCCGTTCGAGCTTCTCCCCCCTCCGCACAACGACGACCTGGCTCGCCCATTCCTCGGGAGCGCCGATGCCGTAAATGCAGCTCACGGATGCGACGACGATCACGTTCCTGTCACCGCTCAGGAGCGCACTCGTCGCCCGGAGGCGCAGCCTGTCGATCTCGTCGTTGATCGAGGCGTCCTTGGCGATATACGTATCGGTGGAAGGGACGTACGCTTCAGGCTGGTAGTAATCGTAGTAGCTTATGAAGAACTCGACCCTGTCGCGCGGGAAAAACCTTTTGAACTCGCCGTACAGCTGCGCGGCGAGCGTCTTGTTGTGCGACATCACGAGGACGGGCTTGCCGGCCCCAGCAATGACGTTCGATATTGTGAACGTCTTGCCGCTCCCCGTCACTCCGAGGAGGGTCTGGAACCGGTCGCCGCGTGCGACCCCTTCGGAAAGCTGGCGGATGGCCTCCGGCTGGTCGCCGTTGGGCTGGAACTCGGATGTCAGCGAGAACAGGCTCACCTGTCTTTGTCTTTCCTGAAATGAGGGGACATGATGCGGAAAGAAATATACGGAACGGAACAGAGGAATGCACGGCGACCGGCAAGGAGGAGGGCGCCTCAGGCCACGACCTGCTCCTGGAACCGGATCCCGGCCTTCTTCAGGAATTCAAAGGGCATCTCCCCCCCGGCGAATATGAACACGTAGTCATTCGGCAGCGTGCCCATACCATCAGAGGTCTCGATCCGGACTTCCTTCTCGCCTATCTCCTTCACGTTCGATCCGAGAAGGACATTCACCGCGTTCCTTTTCCTGAATTCATCGAGCCGCCTCGCGTTGCGTTCCTTCAAGCGCGTGAACTCCGACTTGCGGTACGAGAGCGTTACGCGGTTTGTGCCGTGGAGCGCAAGACCAACGGCGGCTTCGACGGCGGAATCTCCTCCTCCCACAACGAGGACGTCGCAATCCTTGTACGTCTCGGCATCGATGAGCCGGTACGTCACCTTCCCCAGATCTTCCCCCGGAACGCCGAGCTTTCGCGGCGTACCACGCCGGCCGAGCGCGAGCACGACATGGCGCGCCGGGTACTCGCCGGCCGCCGTTTTCACAATGAAATGCCCCCCCGCATCGATGATGTCGAGGACCTTCTCGTTCGTATTCACCTTCAGCTGGGTCCTGACAAGCACCTGCTTCCAGAGATCCAGGAGGGTCTCCTTTGATGCTTCCGTCAACTTCACCTTCCCCCAGAGCGGGAGCTCCACGGGTGACGTCATCACGATCTTCCGGCGGGGATACTGCAGAATCGTCCCTCCCGCATCCCCCTGCTCCAGAACAGCGTATTTCAGCCTGCCTGCTTTCGCGGCCAGCCCCGCCGAGAGCCCCGCGGGCCCCGCCCCCACGACGATGACATCGTAAAGCCCGTTTGCCGCACGCGGCCGCGTGGCGATGTGCTCAACGACTTTTTTTCCCTGCGTTATCGCGTTCTTGATGAGCCCCATTCCCCCCAGCTCACCCACGACAAACAGGTTCTTGACTGTCGTTTCGAAGTTTTCGTCGAGGATCGGGAGATCAGCGCTCCTGCCGGGCGCAGCCATCATCATGACGATGGCGCCCACGGGGCATGCTTCCGCACAGAGGCCGTGCCCGACGCACTTTGAGCCGTGGAGAAGTACTGCTTTTCCGTCGATGACCCCGAGAACGTCCCCCTCGGGACACACATCCGTGCATCCTCCGCACCCGATGCATGCCGTCGCATTGATGTGGGGATGCATCGACACGGCCGCCTGGAGCCCCGCGATCTTCGCTTCTTCGAACCTCTTCCTCGCCTTCCTCTCCTGCGCCCGGATGTGCCGGACATAGGGGATCACCGCCGCGGGAATCAGCACGAGCGCAACGGCGAACGTTATGAGCGTCTCCGTATTCATCAATTGCCACCGGCGCAACTGTTATGACATCCGCTGCTTGTACAGCAGTGCTGGGTATAGTTTGTCGCCGTCTGATGGCACCCGGCGCACGCCGGGCCGAGCCCGCCGCGGTGCACGTCCTCGTGGCAGTCCGCGCAGCGCGACGAAGACTTCTTGAACTTGAACGTCAGGCTCGTGAAGTCCATCCGCCCTTGAGTGCTGCATCATGCCGCACTATCCCCCCGGTACAGAACATGCACACTCCCGCCTCCGTTCCCGCCTAAAAATGCATCCCCACCTCGACGTAGAGCCGCTGATTGTTCCTGACCGTGTCCCATACCTGATCGAAATTCAGCGTCGAATAGAACGACCGGAATACCGAGAAGTTCAGGCTCACGGTCCCCGTCGTCGTCAGGAGCTGCTGGTCCTGCCCCGTGATAATATACCTATACCTGTCGAGGCGGAACGAGACGGAGAACGACTGAGCGATCCACCGGTCCATATCAAGCGTCAAGTCGTTCCCCGTCGTGTACAGGCCCCGTATATCCTGATACTGGGCGCCGAAATTGACCTGCGAGTCGAGTATGTCGCTCACGCGCACAGTCGAGCCGAGAGTGCGCGCGGACGGTGTCGTTGCCGAGGCGAGCCGGAAATTCGCATTTCCGGATAGGGTGAACCGGAAAGGCAGGCGGAACGACACGTATGTTCTGTACCCCTCTTTCAGGGTCTTGTCCAGGAGCGTGTCGGGAAACATCTTCATGCTTTCAAGAAGATAGAGCGCCCTGACAGCGTCGTAGCCCACATTCAGCGAGACCCATGAATCGGGGGACCAGGAGAGGTTCACGAATGAGTTTGTGACAGTCGGCTTGTCGACTTCGGCGCCGTTGTCCCTGTGCGCAAAATCCATCTCGGTGCTCGTAAAGAAGTAGAGGTCCGAACCGAACCTGAGCGTCCCCTGGAAGTAGCCGAACTTCCTGTCGATTTTCCCCTGATACCGTTGCTGGCCGTAGGCGAACGTGATGTCGGATGTCTTGAAGACGTCCCCTCCCCACCCGTAATTGAGGAAGCCCGCGAATTTCGCCTCGTCCGTTGACACCGCCGACGTCGTGTAATCGGGCTGCGTCCCCCCGAGAAGGCCAGCGGTGAAATTCCCCGCTCGGAGATAGATCTGCCCTCCGTCAAACACGCCGAGCCCCCCGACGTACCGGGAGGTTATCCTTCCCAATCCGTACCCAAAGGAGGACCGGGGATCGTCGTTCGTGAGCGAGAGCTCGAACATCCGTACTTTGTTCCTCGATCCTGTCCCGTACCGGTCGTATCCCGCGGACATATCGCGGTACGAGCGGGCATACATCGTCAGCGTCGAGGTCGTGCCGAACAGCCTTGTGACGCTCAGCTGCGTGATGAGGGCCGGCTGCGAGAAATCGAGCGCCGTGCCGAACACTCCCGATGCGGCATACTGGATTCCGACACGGCCGCTCACCCTGTTATCCTGCAGGAGCGCGGCATTTTTCGCCGCCACTCCTGCCGCGCCGAAGGCCGCCTCCGGCGCCTCGATCAAGACGTCCTTCACCTCCAGCACGGAATCTCCCGGTGCAATGGCGCCGGATTCCGAGATGATTTTCGCAACGGAGGACCCGCTGGACACCGCGGTCACGATGCCGGTCCCGACCGGCACGAGCCTGCGAACGACCGTGACGGTGTCATTGGCGGCCACCCCCTTCGTCCTGCCGACGTCAAAATAGAACGCCCCGGTAGCGACGTACGTCACCTTCGCCGAGATCCGGCGGCGTTCCTTCGTCTGTCCCTCGCCACCGGCAACCCCCGCCACCGCAACGAGTACAGACAAGACATACAGCCAGTGATGTGTTTTCATGAACCGCTCCCCCCTGTCAGCCGCATCTCTGAAGACCGTTCTGACCCCTGTCAGCCGCCCCCCGCGCATGTATTATGGCATCCGCTGCTCTGGCAGCAGTACAGCGTATAATTGGTCGCGGTCTGATGGCACTTGGCGCACGCGGCCGTCGTATGCCTCGAGTCCTGCGGGAANNAATCCCAGGTGCGGGACCGGCGTGGTTGCGGACAGAAACGTCGACGTATGGCACGTGTAGCAGTCCGTCGTGAGCCCCGCGAAGACGTTGTTCACGTGGCACTGAGCGCATGCAACCGTCGTGTGAGCGCCCGTGAGCGGGAACGGCGTCGTGTTGTGGTTGAACGTCGCCGGCTGCCACGCCGTGTTTGAATGGCATGTCGTACAGTCTGTCGCAAACCCGGTGTGCGGCGGGGCGGCGGCGGTCGCGAAATCCTGCTGGTGGCACCCGTAGCATGTCGTCGCCAGTCCGACATACTGGTTGTTCACGTGGCACTGCGCGCACGTAAGCGCGACGTGGGCGCCCACAAGCGGGAACGACGACGTCTGGTGGTTGAACGTCGAGGGATTCCACCCGGGGTTCGTCGAGTGGCACCCGGAGCAGTCAGTCGGAAATCCCGTATGCGGCACCGGCGATGTCGCCGAAGCAAACTGCTGCTGGTGACAGCTGTAGCACGCGGTCGAGAGTCCGGCATACACGTTGTTCGCGTGGCACGTGACGCACGTCGAGACGGTCGTATGCGCACCCGTCAGCGGGAACAATGTATTGTTGTGGTTGAACGTCGCAGGCTGCCACGCGGTGTTCGTATGGCACGTCGTGCAATCTGTCGCAAACCCGGTGTGCGGCGGCGCGGCGGCGGTCGCGAAATCCTGCTGGTGGCACCCGTAGCACGTCGTTGCGAGGCCGACATACTTGTTGTTCACGTGGCACTGCGCGCACGTCACCGATACGTGCGCGCCCACGAGCGGAAACGACGACGTCTGGTGGTTGAACGTGGAGGGACCCCAACCGGGATTCGTCGTATGGCACCCCGTGCAGTCAGTCGGGAATCCGGTGTGTGCCACCGGGGTCGTGGCCGAGGTGAACTGCTGCTGATGGCAGTTATAGCACGTTGTCGTGAGCCCCGCGAACACGTTGTTCACGTGGCACTGCTGGCACGTGACGCTCACGTGTCCCCCGGTCAGCGGGAACGGCGTGTTGGTGTGGTTGAACGTCGCAGGCTGCCACGCCGTCATCGTGTGGCAGGTTGCGCAGTCTGTCGAGAATCCCGTGTGGGGTGGAGCCGCCGCATTTGCAAAATCCGTCGCGTGGCACGAAGTGCACGTCGTCGAGATCGGGAGGAACCTGTTCCCCGCATGGCACTGCACGCAGGCGGTTGCGGCGTGCGCCCCGAGGAGGGGGAACCCCGTCTTCGCGTGGTCGAACGAGCCGCCGAAGCTCACGCCGCTTACACCCCAGTTCACTGCGTTCACCGCGTGGCAGCTCTGGCAGTCGGTCCCCAGCCCCGCCTGGCGGTGGTTCGGTGCCTGCGTCGCGTTATAGTCAGCCTGGTGGCACCCGAAGCAGTCCGTCCGGAGACCCGTGAATTCGTTTTTCTGCTCGTTCGTGTGGCATTCCTGGCACGGCACCGTCGAATGAATTCCCACGAGCGAGAACCGGGTCGAGGAGTGCCGCTGGATCATGTCCGGCACGAGCCACGACTTGGGCGAGTGGCACCGGTCGCACGTCGGGCCGAGCTCGCCGTGGTGCACGTCCTCATGACAGTCCGCGCAGCGCGACGACGATTTTGTGAACTTGAACGTCAGGCTCGTGTGGCAGTCCATGCACTGCACCTGGTCGTGCTGTCCTTTCAGCATGAATCCGGTCTTCTTGTGGTCGAATTTCGCCGGCACGGGCATTTGCTTCCATGAATCAGCGATATGGCAGTCCTCGCACGCGAAGGAGAGCTTCCCGTGCGGCGAATCCTGCGCCGACACGTTTCCACGTGCAGCAACAAGGAGCACCGCACACAGCAGCGCCGCACATCCCAGCCGGAACCCCGGAATCGCCATATCACCCTCCTGCTGTCATAATCCCTGTCACACATTGCCCGCTCAGAGTGAACGAGCGCCCGTTTTCCCCCGTCCAGGGCGTAGAAGTGGACGCCACGTATCTTCGAAAGAGCACGATCAACTCCGTTTGTCAGAAAACAATACTGTTACCCGCTCCCGGCCGCCGCATCCTGGCTAGAGCTTCTTCAATCCCGACGACGGATTGTCGATCTGGGGGTGACAGTCGACGCACCGGGTGGGCGTTCCCGCGTACTGACGTATCTTCTCCGTGCCGGCCTTCGCTAGCGGCGTGTGACAATCCACGCACGCAACCTTTGCGTGTTTCCCCGTCAGGGGGAATTTCGTCTCCTCATGATTGAACGCGAGGGCGGTCCAAGCGTTCGGGTTATGGCACGATTCGCACCCCGGGTACCTATTGCGGGCGAACTGGTTCCCGTGGGGATCCCTGTGGCATGCCTCGCAGTCGGGTCCGGATTTCCACATGAACTGCCGCGTGCTTCTCGCCCTGACGAAGTCCGCGGGATGGCACTTCGCGCAGGGGACCGCCATATGCCCCCCGATCAGCGGGAATTTCGACGTGCCGTGGTCCGCGGGGGTATAGGACGCCGGTAGGAACCCGTCGACGGTGTGGCACGACTCGCATGCGCCTCCGTCCTTCCGCCGCTTAAACTGGGAGCCGTGGGCGTCCTCATGACAATCCATGCATGCATCAAACTTCTTCACGCGGCAATCCGGCGGCATCCGTTTTCCCCGGGCATCGACCCTGACGGCGCCGTGGCATTTCACGCACTCCACTTTCTCATGCATCCCTTTGAGCGCATAGCGCGCAGCGGCGTGAACGAACGTGTTCCGCTCCCACCCGTTCTCATTGTGGCACGATTCGCACGTTCCCTTATCCTTCCTCACCGCGAATTCTCCCCTGTGGGCGTCCGCATGGCAGTCTTCGCACGTCTGGTACTTCTTCACGACAAAATTCTGCTGGAGCTTTCCGTCGGGCCCCCTGACCGGAATGTGGCACTGCTCGCACCGGACGCCCGCGTGGAGCCCCTTGAGCGGGAATTTCGTCGTCGCATGGTCGAAGTTCCTCGTCGCACCCGTCTGCCACCCGGCCGTCGAATGACAGCTCTCGCACGGTTTCTGGAACCTCCCCCTGTGCGGGTCCGCGTGGCATGACGAGCATTTGTCGAATTCGATGCCGGCGTATTTCACGGTCTTGACGTCATTCGGCATCGGCCTGTGGCACTTTCCACAATCCACCTGCATGTGCTTTCCCGTCAGCCGGTACTTCGCCCGGTCGTGGGCGAACCGCGAGGCGGGCTTCCACCCTTCCGCCGTATGGCAATTCTGGCACTGCTGCGCAAGCTGTCCCCTGTGCTTGTCGGCGTGGCACCCGTTGCAGTCGGTCGGAAGCCCCATGAACGTGTGCGCGTCCATGATGGCCTTGTTCGCCATCACGTCCTTCGCCCTGATGTTGGCCTGCGTGTGGCATTTCACGCACTCCAGCGGCCTGTGCTTTCCCTCAAGCGTGAATCCGGTCTCGTCATGGTTGAATTTCTTCCGGTCAAAGCGGACGAGCATGAAATTGCGTCCGTGATGTTCGCTGTGACACTCGACGCACGGCTTCGCCGTCAGTTTCGCGTGGAACCCCTTCCCGGCGTCCACGCGTGTCCGGAGCTCCGCGTGGCAGTCGAGGCACTTTGCGTTCGTGACCTCTTTCCCCAGGGCGTGGCATTTCGTGCAGCTCCCCATCCCTTCGAGGGAGGCGTGCGCCGTCGTCAGATCCCCGGGGGAGATCTGGGCCGGCGCCCCCGCGCTGCAGATCAGCGTGAGGGAGACGAGGACGAGTGCCGCCGATATGGTTCGGCTCAGAAAATCCACGTGTATCCGAATGCAATCGCCACACCGACGTGAATGCTCAGGATGACGAACATGACGATGGAAAACGGCAGATGGACGACGTGCCAGTAATGGAAAATCCTCTTGAACTGCTGGAGGAACGCTATGCGCCGGGTCAGCATGATCCTCCGCGCCGCCATCGTCCTGATGCGGTGGAGCATCTGGCCATGGAGACCGCGCTTCTGGAGCTTTTCGAAGAGCGAATGCAGGCGCGAACGCCGCGTGATGTCGTTGACGATGAAGAAGCTCATCACCTCCATCAGTCCCATCTCCGCAACGGGTTTTGAAGGGAGCGCGGCGCTGTCGATGAGCTTGAGGAGGTCCGCATCTAGGCCGAACTGCTTCCTGAGAGTCTCACCGATCTTCTCGTTCTCTGCGACAAGTTCCCGGGAGGAGAGCTCGTTCCCGTGGATCCCCTTCGGGATCTGGACGTAGAAATACCTCCCGATGACACCGCTCAGGACGACGGCCGCCATGCTCCAGAAGCTTACGGCGACAAGTCCGCCGAATTTGAACGTCGTGTGGTAGACCACGAGAATCGGACCGAGGAGGCAGAGGAAGATGTGAAACTCGAGCCAGTTCTTGATCCGCCCCATGTTGGCCATTGCGCGCCAACGCTTGCGGGACGAATACATGATGACGCCTACGGTAATCATCAGCGAACCGACGACTCCGTACCCCTGCCCGAGGAACCCGGTGGGTTTCAGAGAGTTGTACTGCGGGTGGAAGGGACGGTCTTCAAGAGGAGTGGAATAGTATCCCGCGCCGTGTATGCCGACAACGAGTGCGCTGAGGAGCCCTGCCGCAAGAAGGAAGACAACATAGACCTTGTGTACATCCTTAGCCATCACTCCCCCCCCTGGGCAGGCAAAGAATCCAATGAACAGAGCCGCGTGTATGTCCATCCGATAGATATGCGCCCACATCTATCGGGCTCGAATTATGAAGAATTATGCTATATTTGCTCAGAATGTCAAGGACATATTAACTAAATTCTGCGAATATTGACCCTGATTACGCACTCTGGGGCATGATATCCAACACGTTGTGGAGGGCAAAGAGGAGATTTTGAGTCGAAAACGGCCTTGGGAGAACGGCGGCCGCACCCTCGACAGGCTTTTCCGACGTTCCGCCAGTCAGAATGATCTTCAGCGCGGGGTTAGTGCTCCTGAGGACCCTTAGAATGGTCGGTCCGTCCATATACGGCATTTCCATATCGATCACTGCCGCGGCAATACCCGCCTCCGGCCTCCGGCAGAGCGCGATCGCTTCGCCTCCGTCCATGACGGCGACGGCGTCGTACCCGTGCGCGATCAGAATTTTCTTCACAATATCCCGAAGAGCGGCCTGCGGCTGCGCGACAACGACCCTGCGCCCGCCTCCGAGATGGAGATCAGGACCTGATTCCGCTCCGGGGATCTCTCCGGCAGGGAGATAGACCTTCGCGTTGGTCCCTTCCCCCGGCATGCTGAATATGTTGATGAACCCGCGGAGATTCCTTGCGATCGCTGCGGCGGTCGAAAGACCGAGCCCCGTCGTGCGACCGGAGGGCTTTGTCGTGAAGAACGGTTCGAACACCTTTCCGATGATCGCCGGGGGAATGCCCCGCCCGGTGTCGCTGACCGTGATGACGACGTACCTCCCGGGAAGCGCATGGGGAATTGTCGACACCGCCTGCGCTTCGATGAGAAGGTTATCCGCGGCGATCCTGAGCACGCCACCGTCCGGCATCGCTTCGCGCGCATTCGTGCAGATGTTTCCGAGAATCTGCTGCACCTGGGACGCCGTCCCGGGAATCGCCCAGAGGTCTTTCTCAAACGCCGTTTCGAGGACGATCGATTCGGGAAGATCTCCCCCGACGGCGCGCGCGCACCCGGCGAGTATCTCAGCAGGGTCGAGAAACCCTTTGCCGCTTCCCGCGTTTTCTGCCAGGGCGAGAACCTGGCTCGCGGTGTCCATCCCCCGCCTGGCGTTCGTGGCAACAATCGCAACGGCCTGGCGGGAAGAGTCATCGTCCGCCTTCCCTGCGATCGAGGGGACCGCGAGCATGAGGGGCGTCAGCATCGCATCGAGGTCCGCTGCAAGGGCCGACGCGAGGCTCGAGATCCCCTCCATGTGGCGCGCCCGGAGCTCGTAGACCTCAAGCTCCCTTTTCCCCGTGATATCGGTGCAGATGACGAGAACGGATTTCGCCCGCCCTTCCCCGTCCCGGATCAGCGTCCATCTGCTGTCCACGAGGACGCTGGACCCATCTTTCCTCTGCTGCCGGAGTTCGCCCGCCCAGTATCCCTCCACGAGCGTCGTGTGCGCGGCCCCACCGAGGCGGTGTATCTGCTCGGTATGGAGGACCTCCGCCGAGAATTTCCCGCGGACCTCGTCCGCGTTCCATCCGTAGAGAACGGCGGCCGCGTTGTTCCAGAAGAGTATGCGATCCTCGGGATCGCAGACGAAAACGGCATCCTGCACCTGTTCCAGAAGCGCCGCATCCCCCTCCGGGGTGGAGGCTTGCCGGGCGCCGCGGGCCCCGGGCGTGACAAGCGCGAGAGTGCCGATGATATCGCCGCGGACGTTCCTGTGGGGGGAGGCGCTGATCTGGGCGGCGAAGAGCGTCCCGTCCTTCTGCTTGAGGACGGCCTCATAGACTTCCGTCACCCCCTGCCGCCGCCGTTCGTTCCGTTCATACAGAAGACGCCGGTCCCCCTCCGGGATCAGGAGCGTCGAAGCGAGCCGGCCCAGCATTTCGCCGCCTTCGTACCCGCTCAGCTCGGACATCCGCCGGTTAACGAACGTGATGACGTCCTCCATGTCCGTTTCGATGACCCCGGCGGACATCTCCTCGAGGAGCGCATGGAAATGCAATTCGCTGTCGCTCACGACCCGGAGCGCAAGCCGGTGTTCAAGCTCCGAGGCGGCGCGCGCCGCCGTCACCGTCAGGACCGAGCGTGCCACGTCCGGGTTAGGGAGAGGACTGTCATGGATGATGAACAGGTGGCCGATCACCCCTCCGCTTGAATCGAGAAGGGGCGTCCCCATGTAGGAGCACGCGTCCATCGCCGCGAGAGCGGCCTCGCCGGGAAAAAGCTCCTGCACGCCTGTGGCGAAGTAGATCGTCTTGGCCTCCCGGACGACCCGCTCGCACGTCGTGTTTGCGACGTCGTATTCGAAGACCGGCGCCAGGGCACCGGAAGCCCAGTAGGCCAGTGCACGCACACGTTCGCGCCTCCTGTCCGTGCATTCCGACACGAGGGCATACTTCACCGAGAGCGCCTCGGCGAGGGCGCGCACGAGCCCCGGGAAAAATTCTCCGCCGCGGTTGCGGGCGATTTCCTCCTGGACCTGGCGCATGAACTCTCCGGCCATCCTCCTGTCACTGATGTCGCGCGAGATGATGACCACTTTGTCGGGGTTCCCGTTCGCGTCCCTGACGACGCTCCCCTGCGATTCGATGTACCTGATGCTTCCGTTCCTGTCCACGAGCCTGTACTCCAGGCGCTTCCCGACCCCCGTCGCCACGGTCTCCCGGAACACGTTCCTGACTTCCTCCCTGTCGTCCGGATGTATGTCCACGAACGAGCTCGTCCCCTCCAGCGTGTCGGGCTCGTCGAGGAGGTCCGCGTACGCCGGATTGTTGTAGATGCGCTTCCCCTCCAAGTCCAGCACTGCGATAAGGTCTGTCGTGCTTTCCACCGTGCGCCGGAAGAGATCGTCCACGGCGGGGGGTGGCGCGGAAGGAGAGGCCGGAGGCTCCTGCGGGGGAAGAAACTCGGCATCCTGCGGAGGAGGGGGGACTGCGGGGGGATTTTCGATCATCGCTTTGACGGCGGCGCCGAGCCGCCCGATGTTCTTTTTCGAGACGTAGTCGCGGGCGCCGGCCTTCAGCGATTCGACAGCCAGTTCTTCGGACCCGGCTGCGGAGACAATAATCCACTGCACGTCGGGGTTGTCGATCCGCTGCTGGCGGACAAGCGCGAGGACGTCGCACCGGGGAACCGCGGTGTCGGCAATGACGATGTCCGGCCTGAATTCGGCCACGATCCTGTCAAGCATGTCCTTCGTCCCGACACGGCGGGACGTCAGCGCAAGTCCCGCCTTCCGGAGCTGCATCACGATCACTTCCGCATCCGTGGAATCGGGCTCGAGTATGAGGACTCGTTTCTCTTCAGCCATGGGATGGCCCTGTTGTCTGGATAGTCGCCTGCCTCAACGATTCCCGGTCCCTTCGAGCACGCCTCCCCCCCGCCTGTCCGACCTCAGGAGCAGGAATGCGAAAAGAAGCCCGAACAGTCCCAGAGAGGAGAACATCACCATGCTTGCCGTGTAATTCTCCGTGACATCCCGCAGGTACCCGTTCAGGTACGGGAATGCCGCCAGTCCGACGTTCTGTATCATCGTCGTCAGCCCGAATGCGGTCCCCACCCTGTTCTTCTCCACGATAAGGGGGATCGATGGCCACATCGCCGCCGGCACGAGGACGAAGGAGGCGCCGAGCATGATCATGGGAAATGCGGGGGGGACCATCGAGAACCCCATGATGAGGAACGCCGGGACCATGAGGAGCGAACCGACGACCATCATGGACGCCCTGCGGCCGACTCTGTCGACGAGCTGGCCGAATACCGGCGCGAAGATCATCGAGGCGAATATGATGATCGTTGTCGTCCCGCCGGCCGTCGTGAACATGTGGAAGATGTTGTAGAACACCTGGGAGAAAAATCCCCCCTCCGAGCCCGCGGTCATCGGGAGGCCCCATTTCGTGTTGAAGAAATCCGTGGAGAGGTCGGTGAACGGGAATATGGCGGAGTAAAACGTCACGCACAGGAGCGTCACATACCAGTACGATGAGCTGAACTTCCTGATGTCCGCCAGAACGATCTTGTCGCCGCCCCCCTCTTCCTTCAACGCGAGCGCTTTCTCGCCGCGCCTGTCAAGGACATTGTAGACGAGATTCGACAGGAGCGATGCGGCGCAGAAGAGGACCGCCGCCCAGAGCGCATACCGGTAATCCCTGAAGTACCCGGCGATGAGCGCCTCTGTGTTGAAGCTGAAGAGGGTCCCCAGCCGGCTGAGCGTCAGGCCTATGCCGAACGAGAGCGCCAGCTCCTTCCCTTTGAACCACCGGGCGAATATGGCGCTCTGGGCCACGACAAGTGATTCCGAACCCCATCCAAAGACAAACCTCCCCAGGTAGAGCGTCCAGAGGTTCGGGGCGACGGCGACGATGAGCGCACCGGCGGTGACGAGCCCGGAGAAGAGGAGGCTCGCGCGCCGCGTGCCGATTTTGTCAATGAGGAGCCCCCCGATGAACACCGAGAGTATCGCGGCAACGCTGTACACGGTGTACATCTGACCGATGGCAGTCCTGTCCACCCCCAGCGCCGTGATGAGCGTCGGAGCGATCGCACCGATGCTGTCATACGCGAAGTAGCTGCCGAACGTCAGAAGCGCGACAAAGAACAGAACGACGAACCTGTACGAACGATGGAGCGGATCGAGCCGCAGAACAGAGAACACCCCGTCCGAACTGGGATCAGGCATCTGGAGCCGCCTTTCGGCAAGTGACGGATGACCGGGAACTCACTTCACGTTTTTCAGTATCCCCAGCAGGAATTTCCAGTACATGTCGACGGTATCAACGTACATCTTCTCGTCGGGCGAGTGCACCCCCTCGAGCGTGGGTCCGAACGACACCATGTCCATGCCCGGGAACTTCTCCCCGATGATGCCGCACTCGAGTCCCGCGTGAATCGCCTTCACAAGGGGCTCCTTCCCGAACAGCTGTTTGTACGTCGATCGGGCGAGCGCGAGGATCCCGGAACTCATGTTCGGCTTCCACCCGGGGTAACCGTCCGTCGCTTCCACCGAGGCACCTCCCAGCTCGAACACGGCGGTGACGGACTGACAGATCTCGTCGATTTCGGACGCCAAGGAGCTCCTCTGGCTTGTCGCGACAGTCACCGACTTCTTTTCCGTCCTGACGACGGCGACGTTCGTCGAAGTTTCGACGAGCCCCGGTATGTCTGCACTCATTTTGGTGACGCCGTGCGGGAGCGCGGCAAGCGTCGCGCAAATCTTCTTCTGAAGGGGCTTCGCAAGGACCTTTGCTTTCTTCTTTACGGCTTCGAGCGTGATCGCGCAATCGGGCTCGACCGATCCCAGCTCCGCCCTGATCACCGCACTGCACTGCGCGACAGCCGCCACGGCGTCAGCCCATTTCTTCTTCGGGATGAACAGGAGGGCGTCCGCCTCCCGGGGAATGGCGTTGTGTTTGTTCCCGCCGTCGACGGAGGCCAGGCGCGCGCCGAGGTGTGCGAGCTGTAGAATCACCCTGTTGATGATCTTTACGGCGTTCCCCCGGTTCTTGTCGATTTCGAGCCCGGAATGTCCCCCCTTCAGTCCCGTGACCTTCAAAGCCCCCGCCGCCGACCCCGCCGGCGCCGGTTCGAACGACGCCTTCCAGGTGCCGAGCGTGTCGCGCCCCCCCGAGCACCCGACGTAGAGTTGCCCCTCCTCTTCGGAATCGAGGTTCATGAGCGTCCTGCTCACCAGCATACCGGGAGCAAGGTTGCTCGCGCCCGTCAGCCCGGTCTCTTCATCGACGGTGAACAGAAACTCCAGGGGGCCGTGGACGAGCGTGCGGTCCTCCATGATCGCGAGGTTCGTCGCGACGGCGATGCCGTTGTCCGCGCCGAGCGTCGTCCCGTTCGCCATGATGACGTTTCCCTTCCGCACGAGCTCGATCGGGTCCTTCGCAAAATTGTGGACCTTTTCCTTGTTCTTTTCGCAGACCATGTCAAGGTGCCCCTGCAGCGCGACGCTCATGACGCGCTCTTTTCCAGGGCTGGCGGGCTTCCGGACGACCACGTTCCCGAATTTGTCCGTTGTCGCGCTCAGTCCGAGACGTTTCGCGGTATCCATCACGTATTTCGAAATCGCTTCTTCGTGTTTGGAGCAGCGGGGTATTTTGACGATCTCGTCGAAATACTTCCACACCCCCGCGGGCTGCAGCCCTTCAGTCGCTTGCGACATTGTGAAGCGCTCCTTTCGGTAATGCCGGCGGGGGCGGCGGACGGTTGTCGTACGCCGCCGCGCCGGCGGAACTCACATGACCGCCGTCGGCGGCGCCGGTTCATCCGGCCTCCCGGCTTTCGAGAGGGGGACGTAAACAAGGTACAGGGCGAGAACAACGAACACGGGGATCGCCAGCCACGGCGCAATGTCCTCGAACCCCGGAACGATCCAGAATTTTGCAGGCCCGCCCACCCGGTCGCGGATGAACACCACCGCGGCGATGAAAAGGCCGATGAGCGCTTCACCCGCGATGAGCCCGGAGGCGGAGAGCACGCCCGCGTTTTCCACGCGCGCTTTCTGGGCGGCGTTGAGCCCCCGCTTTTCCGCGCGTTTGTTCACCAAGCCGCGTATCAGACCGCCGACGAATATCGCGAACGTCGTTTCCAGCGGCAGGTACATCCCCACGGAAAAGAGCATCGGGCTCTTCACCCTCACGAGAATCAGCGAGATTCCGAGCGCGATGCCGACAACGACGAGGGGCCACGCCATCTCTCCCCCCACGATCCCCTGCGAGAGCGCCGCCATGAGTCCCGCCTGCGGCGCCGAGAGATTTGCGCTCCCGAATCCCCCGGTCCCCGGGTGGGCAGCCAGGTCGGCGTTATGAAGGACGTAGAGGGGGAAGAACATGACGAGCCCCGCCACGATGACGCCGATGATGTCGCCGATCTGCATCTTCGACGGCGTACCTCCAAGAATGTGCCCGACCTTCAGGTCCTGGAGCATCTCCCCGGCCACTGCCGAGGAGACGCAGACGACCGCGGCAACCCCGAGGACCGCGGCCACGCCGTCGATCCCTTTGACGCCGATGATGACCATCGTCAGGGCGGCGATGACCGTCGCCGCAAGCGTGAGGCCGGAGATCGGGTTGTTCGAAGAGCCGATCAGCCCGACGAGGTTGCCGGAGACGGCGGCGAAGAAGAACCCGGTGATGAGCATGACGATTGCGGCGAATACCGCCCCGATCAGGATATGCGTGAAATAGAAGTAAAGGCCGATCATGAGGGCGAATACAATGACCACGCCGAGTATCACGAGCTTGAAGGGAAGGTCTCTCTCCGTCCTCTCCGTCGCTGCGGCCTGTCCGGCCGACTTCCGCACGTCGGCCACGCCGCGCTTGATGCCCAGTATCAGGTTCTTCCGCATCTTCCAGAGGGTGAAGCACGCGCCGACAAGCATCCCTCCCACCGCGATCGGCCTGACGATATAGCGGTACAGGTGGCCGGTCACGGCCCCCCACGCCGCCATCGAATCGCCGTTGTTCATCGCCGTGTATTTGTCGATAAGCTGGGGCCCCAGGAAGAAGACGAGGAGCGGGACGAAGAGTCCCCATGCAAGGAGCCCCCCCGCGAAGTTCAGCGCACCCAGCTCGGGGCCGATGATGTACCCCACGCCAATGTATGCCGGAGTGGCTGCGGGGGCGGATATCGTTGTGATGCCTCCCCCTGCAATTTTCTCGGAGTCGGCCTTCAGACCCAGCCTGACGAACGATTCCCGGAGCTTCCCCATGCCGACCTGGAAGTCGAGCCCTGTAGCCTGCAGGACGCCGACACCGTCCATCAGCTTGATGAATGCGCCGACGCCCATCGCCTTGAAGAGCTGTATGGCGGCGTCCGCGCCCCTCTGCCCCGCCTTGTGTATCTCCGAAGCGGCGACGGATTCCGGGAAAGGAAGTCCGTCGTCTTCCACCATCACGCGCCTGAGTATCGTCACGAAGAGGATCCCGAGGATGCCGCCCAGGACCATCAGCGCCGCCGCGGTCAGGTATTCCGGAAGCATGGAATCGGGCGTGAAATTCCATATGCGGAGTATGACGAACGCCGGGATCGTGAACACCGCTCCGGCGGCGACAGACTCCCCGATGGAACCGACAGTTCGGGCGAAGTTCTCCTCCAGCAGCGTCCCCTTCATCATCCGGAGGACCGCCATGCCGATGACCGCCGCGGGATACGTCGCCGCGATCGTCATGCCGGCTTTCAGTCCGAGGTAGGCGTTCGCGGCTCCGAGAATGACGCACATGAAGAGCCCGATGACGAGCGCACGGAGAGTGAACTCCCTCATGTCCGACGACGCCGAAACCATCGGTGTGTGTTTTGACTCAGCCATTGTCACTCCTTCAATGTTGTGAACGTGACCCGGACTACTTGTTGCGCATGAAGAGCGCTTTGACAACATACCCGGCAACTTCGGGGTTCTCCTTGAACCGGCGGGTCGAATAGCCGTACCAGTGCTCCCCGAAAGGAACGTACAGGCGTACCCTGTGGCCTTCGCGCACAAGCCGTTTCCTCAGTTCGGGGCGCACGCCGAGGAGCATCTGAAATTCATACTGGTCTTTCCGGAGCCCCATCGTCCTTATGAACTCCTCCGCGGCGTCCACGAGGACCGTGTCGTGCGTGGCGATCCCGACGTAGGCGTTGCGTTTCAGCATCATGTCGAGTAGCCGGGTAAAATTCTGCTGGACCTCCTCCCGCGACTGGAACGCGATCTCCTTCCGCTCCTTGTAGATCCCCTTGCAGAGCCGGAAGTTCGGCCTGTCGCCCAGGAGCGCGAGCACGTCATCGGCGGACCGCCGCATGTACGCCTGGAGTACGATCCCCGTGTTCGGAAATTCACCGTGCAGTGTGCGGAATATGGCGATCGTTTCGGACGTGCATGTCGAATCCTCCATGTCGAACCGGACGAAAATGTTGAGGTCGGACGCGACCTTCAGGATCTCGCGGACGTTTTCCGTGCAGAGCTGCCTGTCGAGTTTCAGGCCGAGAGAGGTGAGCTTGATGGAAAGATTGGAGTCCAGTTTTTCGCGTGCGATCGTCCGGAGGACCCCGTTCGACTGTTCGCGCGACGTCTCCGCCTCGTCGCGGCGCGTGATGTCTTCGCCGAGCACGTCCAGCGTCGCACAGACCCCTTCCGCGTTGAGGGCGCGGACCGTGTTGACCGCGTCCTGAACGGTTTCTCCGGCGATGTAACGACCGGCGAAGTAGCGGACCATCGGTCTCGGTATTGCGGGAATTGCTGCGACGACAAGCCGGTTCAGGAGATGCATGGAATATCCCGTGTGTGAATGAATCGCGCCCTTACCCGCGTTCCAATTCCTCCCCGCAGGGTTCCGGGGGGCACAGAGGAGGAAATACTTCCGGGCGGAGCGGCCATCCAGCAGTTTCAAAAGGAGAGAACGTGCAGCGAGCGGTTTGGGTTTGCGGCAAAAATATACCCATCACCCCTCTGAAAAGCAAGGTTCCCTCCGCGCGCCCTCAATGGAACAGGAGGTTCACGACCCAGACCGCGGCGAGCATTCCCGCGGCATCGGCGATAAGCCCGACCGGCACGGCGTGACGCGTGTTCCTGATCCCGGCGGAGCCGAAATACACCGCAAGCACGTAAAAAGTGGTCTCGGAACTCCCATACATCGTCGACGCCATGACGCCGATGAGGGAATCGGGCCCGTGGACTTTCATAAGCTCCGTCATCACGCCGAGGGAACCGCTCCCGGAGAGGGGTCGCATGAACGCCATCGCAAGCGTCTCCGGTGGCATGCCGATGAGCGTCGTAACCGGTCCGAGGAGACGCGTGAGCAGGTCCAGCGCACCGCTCGCGCGGAAAATGCCTATCGCAACAAGCATCGCCACCAGGTACGGGATGATCCTCACCGCGGTTGTGAATCCCTCTTTCGCCCCCTCCACGAACACCTCGTACACTTTCACTTTTTTCACGACCCCCCAACCGAGGAAGAGGACGAACATCATGGGGATCGCACAGACGGCGACCGTATTGACGATCGTGCGGAAGACGTCAGTCATGGTCCGCCTCCACCTGCCGCCGGTAGCGGGGAAGCCTCTGGAGGAGGCGGGAGGCGGCAACTCCGGCGATCGTCGCGCATCCGGACCCTATGATTGACGTCCCGATGATGATCCCGGGGTTCGCCGACCCTGCCGCCGCGCGCACCGCGATCGCCGTGGCGGGGATCAGGACGAGCCCTCCCGTGTTGATGGCCAGGAACGTGACCATGGCGTTCGTCGCAGTCCCGAGGCGCGGATTCAGCCTGTTCAGCTCCTCCATGGCTTTCAGGCCCATGGGGGTCGCCGCGTTGTTCAATCCGAGCATGTTCGCCGCGATGTTCATGATCATCGAGGCGAGAGCGGGATGGTCGGGAGGGATGTCGGGAAAGAGCCGGCGCGTAAGGGGGGTAAGCGCGCGCGTGATGATTCCGAGGAGCCCCGCTTCACCGGCAACCTTCATCACGCCCAGCCAGAGCGCCATTACGCCGATGAGACCGATCGAGATGTTCACTGCGGCGGCGGCATAGTCAAGCGCGGCGGCGGTCACGGCCTTCAGCCTGACGAATCTGATCGGCTCCACAACCATCCGGAGCGGGAGAGCATTCCCCTCAGCCTCAGGGTTCAGCGGCGCGGCCGTCGCCGCAAGGCGCCCGGGGTCCGCCGCGTGCTTCGCCATTTCCGCCCACAGGCGCGGCGTGCCGGACCCTGCCGTCATCGTCACCGTCGACCTGCCGGAGGCGTCAACGGAGACCATCGCAGGCTGGTTCACAGCCGAATCCGCCGATCCCGGACCGTACAGAGAGTTGAATTCCGCCGCACTGAGAACGATCGTCCCCTCCCACGCGGAGCGGAGCGGGGAGGGGCGTTTTGCGACTACGAATCGGACCTCGAGGGAGATGCCGTTCCGGTACGTGTTCCCCAGCTCGTCGGCGGCGTCGCTCCCGGCGGCGACGAGTATTCCCAGGATGATGAGCGAGATCCAGATGTAGTTCAGCATACGGGCCCCCTCGAGTTGTTGAACAGGCTCTGGTGAGGCTTAAAACCCGATGCGGAGGGTGACTCCCGGGACGGGGTTCAGCGGTCCGGCCGCTCCAGGGAGGACCCGGAGCGAGAGGTCCCCTCCGACGTCAAAATCAAAGAGGCTCGCATCAACGTACGCGTCGGCAACGTTCACAAGGTAGAGTATGACGAAATACCAGGCAAATGTGTCCCGCTGTTCCTTGTAGAATTCCCTTTCATTCAGATCAGTGTTCCTCTGTCCCTGTGCGGCGAGGCTCGCGAAGATATCGGTGGGGAGGGGAACAGCCAGATCCGCCGCGTACTTCTGCCGATAGATCTCCGTCCGCCGGTTCTGGTCGAGCCAGGTCGACGCAAAATAGAGCCCGAGCCCGAACACAATGGGGACTTTCCAGTAGGACTGATTATAGAACTGCCCGGCTCCGGGGACGACAGCAGAGAGGAGCATTGCCATTCCGGGAGATTTCCGCGGGAGTGCCGCATGCCGCAGCGTGTCTGAGCGCCAACCGGCGGAGTCCGCCCCCCGGGTGATCCGGACGGAATCCTCGCCGTGCCGGACGCGAAGGGAGTCTGTTCCCGGCCTGATCCGTACGGAGTCCGCGCCCTGCGTGACGCCGGGGCAGGCCCGGGCACACAGGGAGAAGCCGAGCAACAGCATGATGACCGCCAGCAGGTGACGGGGAACCGGTTTCACATCGTATCCTGTCAGCGGGACAGGGTGATGCCTATCGCATCGATCTCGACGCGGACATCACGGGGAAGACGCGCCACCTCGACCGTGGATCTGGCCGGGAGCGCCGCGCGAAAGTACTCGGCATAGACTTCATTCATCCCTGCGAAATCCCCCATATCCTTCAGATAGACGGTCGTTCTGACGACCGACGAGAGGTCCGAACCGCCCGCCTCGAGTATCGCCTTCAGGTTTTCGATCACACGCCGGGTCTGAGCCCTGATGTCGCCCCCGACGATCTCTCCGGTAGCCGGATCGAGGGGAATCTGGCCGGCGGTGAATACGAGCCCCGGAGGGGCGGCGATCCCCTGGCTGTACGGCCCTATCGCAGCCGGGGCGTTCGGAGTTGCAATGATCGACTTTCCCATGTGGCTCCCCGCAAGATGTCCGTTCGACGACGGCGCGGCGGTCACCGCGCCCGGTCTTCGATCCCGGAGAATACTTCAAGAATGCGCTCGAGATCATCGGCGGAATAATATTCGATGACGATCTCTCCTTTACCGTCCTGCAGCATGCGCACCTGGACGCGAGTCCCCAGAAACCTGCGGAGCCGCTCCTCGATGCTCAAGAGCGAGCTGGAGACCGCCCCGCCTCCATGGCCGGTTCCCCGCCTGCTTCCTTTCCCCCCCTTTTTCTCACGGGCAAGGCGCTCCACGTCGCGGACGGAGAGATCCTTCGCGACGATCTTCGTGAAGATCTCCATCTGCCTGTCAGCATCTTCGATCGCCACGAGCGCACGCGCGTGGCCGCTTGAGATGTCCCCCTTCCGCACGGCGGCCTGAATCGGTTCGGGAAGTTTCAGGAGACGGAGAAAATTCGTTATCGTCGTCCTGTCCTTACCGATCTTCTGCGATACCTCCTCCTGCGTATACCGGCACTCGTCGATGAGCCGCTTGTAGGAGATCGCGATCTCAATCGGGTTGAGGTGCTCGCGCTGGAGGTTCTCGATGAGCGCGAGCTCGAGCATCTCCTCGTTCGAGCGGACCCTGATGATGTACGCGGGGATGTGTTTGAGCCCCGCCTCCCGCGCGGCTCTCACACGGCGCTCCCCCGAGATCAGCTGGTACTCATCGCCGAGCCTGCGGACGGTGACCGGCTGAATAATCCCCTTCTCCTGGATCGAGCGCTTGAGCTCGTCAAGAGCGACCGGCTCGAACTCGGCACGGGGCTGGTACGGATTCCGCTGGATGCGGTCGAGCGCGATCGACGCAATGATGTCGTTGGTGACGCCGTCATCCTGTCCGCCGAGAGGGAGCGGGGGCACCGCTGCCTGGCGCGGGATCAGGGAGGCGAGACCTCTGCCGAGGACGGGTTTTATGCGTGCCATGGTGCGGCGCTCATGTCGTGATAATCTGGTGATCGTTCTTCACAAGGACCTCCCGGGCAAGGTCCATGTAGTTCCGGGTCCCGGTGGAGACGGCGTCATACAGGATGATAGGCTTTCCGAAGCTCGGCGCCTCGCTCAGTCGGACGTTGCGCGTGACGACAGACTTGAATACTTTCTCGCCGAAGTACTTCTTCACCTCCTCCACGATCTGGTTCGAAAGGCGGAGGCGGCCGTCGAACATCGTGAGGAGAACCCCCTCGATGTCCAGCGATTCGTTGAGCTGTTTTTTCACCATGCTTATCGTATTCAGGAGCTGGCCGAGTCCCTCGAGCGCGTAGTACTCGCACTGGACCGGAATGAGGACGGAATCCGCAGCCGTCAGGGCGTTAAGCGTCACGAGGCCGAGCGAGGGAGGGCAATCGATGAATATGAAATCATAGTCTTTCCTGACCGCATCAAGCGCGTTCTTCAGGCGCCGCTCCCTGTCCTCGAGCTGGACCAGTTCCAGCTCCGCCCCTACGAGGTTGATGTGCGAGGGCATAACCGAAAGGAACGGCATCTGGCTTTTCTGAATCGCGTCTGCCGCCGAGAGGCCGCCGACCATGACCTCGTACGTGCTTCTCCCTTCGGACGATGCCTCCAGCCCGATGCCGCTTGTCGCATTCGCCTGCGGGTCGGTGTCCACGAGGAGCGTTCTCTTCTCTGCAGCCGCAATGCACGCCGAGAGGTTGACGGCGGTCGTGGTCTTCCCCACCCCCCCCTTCTGGTTTGCAATAGTAATGATCTTGCCCACACTACACCATAGAGATTTCCGGAAACGCAGGGGCTTCCCGGCCCGGGATGCCCGGCAGGGAGCCGTGAAACGCCGTGAAACATCGAAGTACCCAAAAAGATACTTCTTTTGCGGGTTCCATGCAATTGATTTGTGAGGGGAAGTTCTCGCGCCGGGGAGGATCCCCCGGGAGGGGAAACGGACTACGACTGCCCGGAAGCCGATTCGCGGTGAACGGAGGGGGGTTTGTTTTCGACGTTATGCTTGACAATGTGCGCCTCGGCGATGAATACCACCTCCTCGGCGATATTCGTGGAGAGGTCGGCAACGCGCTCAAGGTTCCGGCTGACGCGGATCAGGTCCAGCGCCTGTTCGATAAGCGGCGGCTCGGCCCGGATGACCGCCACAAGCCCGGCGACGATCTTCCTGTTCAGGTCGTCGATCGTATCATCGCTCACGAGCACCGCCCGCGCCTTCGCCGAGTCTGCATGGATGAACGCGTCAATCGAGTCGCGGAGCATTTCCTTCGTTGTCTGCGCCATGTGCGGGAGATCGGCAAACGGCCTGACCGGCTTTCCCACCGCATACTGGAGAGCGGACTCGGCGATGTTTACGGCATGGTCCCCGATCCTCTCGAGATCGTTGTTGATCTTCATTGCGGCGAGTATGAACCTCAGGTCCGTGGCAACAGGCTGCTGCAGGGCAAGAAGGTCAACGATGGCGTCGTCGATCTCGATTTCCATCTCGTTGATCCTCTCGTCCCGGGTGATGACCTCGCGTGCCAGGTCCGCGTTCCGCTCCAGGAGCGCCTTGATCGATTGGGCGATCGCTTCTTCCGCGAAGCTCCCCATCTTGATCAGGTTAGTCTTTACCGCCTCAAGCTCTTCGACGAAGTGACGCTGCATGGGACCTGTCCGGAAAATGATGACTCCAACATACTTAATGAACGCGGAATGTGCAAGAGACGGAATTCAACCAAATCAGTTGAATTCGAAATATTCAACCATTCTGGTTGAATGCGTGACATCCAGTCACGCAAACAGGCTGCGTGATTTTCAATCACGCCCAAGATCGTCGTGACTTTCAGCCACGCCAGGAAGCGGCGTAATTTTCAATCACGCCTAAAATCGTCGTGACTTTCAGCCACGCCAGGAAGCGGCGTAATTTTCAAGGTCGGATCCCTTCCCCGGCGGTATGCTTCACCAGTTTCGCCTCCACGATGAATATGACGTCTTCGGCGATGTTCGTCGCATGGTCGGCGAGCCGTTCCAGATGGCGGGAAAGTATGAGTATGTGCGCCGCTGGCTCAACCCGTTCGTGGTGTCCCTTCATCTCGGCAACGAGCGTACGGAAGAGCCCGCCGTCAAGTTTGTCGACGACGTCGTCGCTGACAAGAACGCGTGAGGCGAGCGTGGCGTCCCCGCGGATGAACGAGTCAAGGCTGTCCCGCACCATGATGCGTGCGATATCGGCCATCTCGGAGAGCCGCGTGGAAAGGAGAAACTCCCTGTGCGCGACGAGAGGTTCTACGCGCTCAGCGATATTCACAGCGATATCCCCGATCCGTTCAAGCTGCGAGTTGATTGCAAGCGCGGACATCAGGAGCCTCAGGTCAACTGCCACGGGCTGCGTCAGCGCAAATATATCCATGCACTGCCTGTCGATCAGCGTATCGTACGCATCCACCTCCCTGTCCCGGTCCATGACGTCGCGCGCGCGCGACAGGTCTCCTTCAAAGAGGGCCCGGCATGCGGACCCGAGCTGCCCGTCCACGAGGCTCCCCATGTTGACGAGGGTCCCTTTGAGATCCTCAAGCTCCCGCTCGAAATGACGCTCCATGTCAGCCGAACCTGCCCGTGATGTAATCTTCCGTCTGTCTCTTCTCCGGCGTCGTGAATATCCGCTTCGTCTCACCTATTTCGATGAGCTCACCCAGATAGAAGAACGCCGTCATGTCGCTCACCCGGGCCGCCTGCTGCATGTTGTGCGTCACGATCGCGATCGTGTAATTCTGCTTCAGTTCGTAAATCAACTCCTCGATTTTGGCTGTCGAGAGGGGGTCGAGCGCACTCGCCGGCTCGTCCATGAGGACGACCTCCGGGCTCACGGCCAGCGTCCTTGCGATGCACAGCCTCTGCTGCTGACCGCCGGAGATGCTCATCCCGGATTTGTTGAGCGAATCCTTCACCTCGTCCCAGAGCGCGGCCTGGCGGAGGCATCGTTCGACGACTTCTGCGAGGTGTTTCCGGTTGTGATGCCCGTTAAACCTCAGCCCGGCAGCCACATTGTCGAATATCGACATCGTGGGAAAGGGGTTGGGCTTCTGAAATACCATCCCGACCCGGCGCCGCAGGTTCACTTCGTCAATCTGCAATATGTTCTGCCCGTCAAGCGTGATTGTGCCTTTCATCGTCCCCGAGGCGACTTCATGCATCCTGTTGAGGCAGCGAAGGAACGTCGATTTCCCGCATCCCGAGGGACCTATGATCGCAAGGACGCGGTTCGTTGCCACTTCGAGACTCACCTTCTTCAGCGCCTGAGTCTTGCCGAAGAATGCGTCAACATTTCTCGCGACCATTTTCGCCGGCTCCCCCGCCTTCGCGGCAGGCGACGGCTGGTCTGAAGGGACATCCATGACTTTCCTCTCGGAAGTTGTTGCCAGATCAATGCTCCGCATAACGACTCCGCGTAACGATTCTGAATATGACGCTGAGTGCAAAAATGAGTGCGATCAGCACAAACGCAGCTCCCCATGCCTGCCTGATCCAGTCCTCAAAGGGAGATTTCGCATAATCATAAATGAACACGGTCAGGGAGCCAATCGGCTGATCGATCGCGGTTGACCAGAACCTGTTGCCGAGTGCCGTAAACAGGAGCGGCGCGGTTTCACCCGCAGCCCGGGCGATTGCCAGGAGGATCCCGGTCGTTATCCCTTTGAGCGCCGTCGGGAGTATTATTCTCAGCGTCGTTTTCCATCGAGGGATGCCGATCGCCAGTCCCGCTTCCCTGTACGACTGGGGGACAAGCCGTATCATCTCCTCTGTCGTCCGGGTCACCGTGGGGATCATCAGGATCCCAAGCGCGACGCCGCCGGCGAGGGCGGAGAAATGCTTCATCGGGAGAACAACAATGATATACGCAACGACGCCGACGATGATGGAGGGTATCCCGCTCAGGACGTCTGCAAGAAACCGGACCGTCCCTCCGAGGGGATTGTCGCCGTACTCAGCAAGGTAGATTCCCGCCAGGATGCCGACCGGCAGGCCGAAGAGGCCCCCGAGCCCGATGAGTATGCCGGTCCCCACGAGGGCATTCGCCATCCCGCCCCCCGTTTCGCCGACAGGCTTCGGCATCTGAATGAAGAAATCAAGGTTGATCGCGGATATCCCCTGGATCAACGTGTAAGAAAAAATGAGGACAAGCGGCACGAGAGCGAGGAGAAGACATGCCAGGGAGAACGCCAGCATGGCGTTGTTCTTTGCCTTCCGCCAGAGGAGATACAGCTTCTCGTTCGTTCTCATGCCGTCTTAAACCTTCGGGTCACGCTCCAGACGATGATGCGGGCGAGAGCGTTCAGGATGATCGTCATCACGAAAAGAACAAACGCGATCTCAATCAGAGCGCTTGTATACATCGATGATGTCGCTTCCGAGAATTCGTTCGCAATCACGCTTGCCATGCTATACGCCGGATTGAACAATGACGCCGATATCTCCGAGCGATTCCCGATGACAAGCGTCACGGCCATCGTCTCCCCCACCGCACGCCCGAGCCCCAGCAGCGTGGCGCCGAGTATTCCGGATTTCGCAGTCGAGAGGATGACCCTTGTCGTCTCCCAGCGCGTTGCACCCAGGCCAAGCGCCGCCTCGCGCTGGAGGTTCGGAATCGCCTGCAGCACATCCCTGGAGATGGAGGCGATAATGGGAAGAACCATCACTGCCAGGATGAGCCCGGCAGCCAGCATTCCAAAGCCGTATGCAGGGCCCTTGAAAAACGGCAGGCTTCCGAAATGGGAAGCGAGCCATGGCTCAACAGTCACCCTGAGCCACGGGACCAGGACGAATACCCCCCAGAGGCCATACACGATGCTCGGTATCGCCGCCAGGAGCTCGACCAGAAACGACAGCGGCCGTTCCAGCCACCGCGGCGAAAGCTCAGAAAGGAAGATTGCCACGCCCAGACTGAGGGGAAGGGAAATCAACAGAGCGAGAAACGACGAGAGGAGTGTTCCGTAAATGAGCGGGAGCGCGCCGTACTGTTCCTGAACAGGGTCCCAGACGCTCGTGACAAGGAAATTCCATCCGAACTTCGATATCGTGAGTGCTGACCCGGCGTACATCTCGTACCCCATCAGGAACACGAGTGAAAGCACGCCGATGGCAAAGAGCATCGTCAGGTGCTTGAAGACGAAATCGCCGACGTTCCACCGAATATGCGCGACGCGCAAGTGAGGCACAGAAGCGACGGGGGGAGGATTCCCCCCCCCGTCGCCTGTCGTTCCACCTGTAAGAGGAATTGCCGATGATTCCTGTGTCACAACAATTACCTGGTGCCGAGAGAAGAGATCTTCGCCTCGTTCAGCTTCACGACTTCCTTAGGAAGCGGGGCATAATACAGGTCCTTCGCGTACGTCTGACCTTCCGTCATGGCCCAGCGGAGGAACTTGACGAGCGCGTCATGCTTCTCCACGTCCTTCATGTTCTTGTACACGAGGAGCCAGGTGAACCCGGAGATGGGGTATGAGCCCTTCCCGTCCGCGTTCGTGATCATGACGCGGAGATCTTCGGGCATGTTCTTTGCCGCTCCCGCCGCCGCCATCGAAACTGCCTCGAACGTGGGTTCCGGGTATTCCCCTGCCTTGTTTCGTATGAGGGCATATGGAAGCGAGTTCTTGACCGCGTACGCCAGCTCCACGTAGCCGATCGAACCCTCGGACTGTTTGATGATTCCCGCAACACCCTCGTTCCCTTTCCCGCCGAGCCCGACAGGCCAGTTCACCGAAGGGCCTTTGCCGACTTTCGTCGACCAGTCGGGGCTTACTTTCGTCAGGTAGTCGGTGAAGATATTGGTGGTGCCGCTCCCGTCCGACCTGTGAGCGACAATGATCGACAGGTCAGGGAGCGTCTTTCCGGGATTCGCCTCTGTGATCTTGGCATCATTCCATTTCGTGATCGTGCCGAGGTAGATTTCCGCGAGCGCCTCCTGCGTGATGTGAAGTCCAGTTTGCACGCCCGGGATGTTGTAGGTGAGGACCACAGCGCCCATCACCGTTGGAATGTGAATGATGGGAGTCCCCTGTTTGTCCTCGGCGTCCTTGAGCTGGGCATCAGACATCGGTGCATCGGAGGCACCGAAATCGACAGTCCCTTCGGTGATCTGCTTGATTCCCCCGCCGCTTCCGATGGACTGGTAGTTGAATTCAATGCCCGTCTTCGTGTGGTACACATCGAACCACTTCGAGTAGATGACATACGGGAATGTCGCTCCTGCGCCGTTTAATTTCAACTGCGCCGCAGCGGGGAGGGCGACACAGGCCAGCAGGAGCCCCGCCGCGATGATAATGTTCGTCTTTTTCATATTTATCCTTCAATACTGTGTTGGTGGGATTGCGTCTGTGATGATCAGAGGAACACCCAGTAGAACGTCAGCCGCGCGGTCACGGAGGAGCTGATTGACGGCGCGTTCGGGACATTCCGCGGGGCCTGGTACGTCTCTACCTGTACGTTCGGCATGATCTGCACGTTTTTGTCGGGTCGGAACAACAATCCGGCGACGATATAATTCCGCGAGAGCGAATACGGGTATGACGCGGAACCCGACAGCGTCGCCGTCGGCGCTGCAGGATAGTTGCTGTCGGTCACGGGATTGAACATGTCGTACCGGGCAACAGCGCCGATCTCGGGGGTGAACCAGTAGTAGCCGAAAATGCTCACGCCGAGCGCGCTGAGCGACTTGAGCGTTTTTCCCGTGGCGTCTCCCGGATCCACTTCGCCGTTCTGCGTCTGCTGCATGAAGGCTTCGACACCGATCGTCACAAGCGTCGGATCGTTGTACGCCGCGAATATCGAGTACGTGAGTATGTCATTGGATTTTGTCGCCTTCGGTACCGTCGTGCTGGCGGGGTCGTTGATATCGGCGCGGCTGATATAGTCGCCGTTGAGATCGACGATCACGTTCTTGACGGGCTTGATCTGGAGATTGAGTGACGCCCTCTTATGCTTGTTGTTCGCGTCGTCCTGGCCGCTGTTGTTTCCGAGCATGACCCAGTACTGGAACATGCCGCCGTCGTCGAATTTACCCTTCAGAGCCAAGCCCATGTCGCGCGAGGAGATGATCCCGCGGAGGTCCATTATCGTCTTTTCGAGAGACCGATACGCCCAGACGCCTTCGGAGATGTCATACGCGGTCGTGGGCTGAACGCCGAATATCAGGTCGCTTCCTGAAAACACGTTCTTCCATTTCAGATAGGCATCTTTGATGTAAAGCTGCGAGAGGGAGCTTCCGCTTAGACGCGATGCAACCGACGACGCTCCGCCCTCCGACGCGATCGTATTCCCTTCCAGCCGGAACCGCGCGGTGAATTTTTCCGAAATATCGTTGTCGTAGGTCAGGTAGACCCGGCGGATCTGGAATGCCTGGAAGTCCTTCGTTCCGGGGAGGACGGTCCTGGAGAGCTTGGAGAATGCCGTGTCCTTCCCGACATTATAGAAATAGTCCCCGAAGACATATCCGGAGAATTTTCCCTGGGCGCCTGCCAGGTTGACCCCAAGGGTCGCAAGTGTACAAAGGAGAATAACAATGCGTTTCATACCACCTCTTTGAAATGGTGTATGGATGGGAATTGGCTTGATTGACTGCGCGGATGGATCGACCCCTGCGGGCGATAATATACGTCACAACCGTTACCCCAGTATTACCCCCGTGTTAAGGAATTGTTAATGTCACATTCGCGCGAAACTGATACCAAAACGCACAGGAGTCGCCTTCGTGGGTGAGAAGAACAGCAGGGCCCCCGGTAGGCAGGGGTCAGGTTCTGCCGAAGGGGCCCGTACTGTTCCCGCGGGCGAAGCCCGCCGGTGATGTCCGACAACGGGGGATCCTCCGGCGTCCGCGCCATCCGGCCGAAGGTGACGCAATATACATTCCGGAGATTACGCCGGTGTAAAGGGGAGGTTAAGTTTGTGTTAACGCAGGAAAGGGAGCGGGGAACTCAGGAGACGTCACCCAAGCCGGTCGCCCGTGGAGATTTTGTACCCGCGCAGGAATTCTACGACGGTCATCCTCTTCTTCCCCTCCTGCTGCAGATCTTCGAGCGCGAGGGGATGATCGGCGGTCCCGACGAGGAGCGTTCCTCTCCCGGCTTCCACGGTGCCGGGCGCCAGTGCGCCCGCGGCGGCGCGCGCGCGGAAGATCTTCAGGACCTTCCCGTCGTGCATCGTGAATGCAGCGGGAGACGGAGAGAGTCCGCGGATGTGATTGCGGATCCGCTCGGCGGGCCTGTTCCAGTCGATCCTGCAGTCTTCCCTGAATATCTTCGGGGCGGGGCTCGCAAGGGCCGGATCCTGCGCACGGGGGACCGCCTTCCCCTGTTCGATGAGCCTCACCGTATGGAGGACTACCTCCGCACCCACCTCCGCGAGACGGTCGTGGAGCGTCCCGGCGTCGTCGTCGGGTTGAATGGGGGTGCGCGCCTGGAGAAGGACGTTTCCCGTGTCGACAGACTCTTCAAGGAAAAATGTGGTCACGCCGGTCTCCCCTTCACCGTTCATGATTGCGCGGTTGATGGGAGCCGCTCCGCGGTAACGGGGAAGGAGTGAAGCATGGAGGTTTATCGCACCGCAGCGGGGAATCCTGAAGACTTCAGGGGGGAGAATCCTGAAAGCGACGACGACGATGAGCGCGGGATCCAGCGACCGGAGAGCGCCCGCAAATCCCGGATCCCTGAGGCGTTCGGGCTGGAGCACCGGAATGCCGAGACTCAACGCCGCCACCTTCACGGCAGTGGGACTGATTTCTCTCCCCCTCCCCCGCGGCCTGTCCGGCCCGGTTACAACCGCGGGAATCGGGTAACCGTGTTCCGCCAGAATCTCGAGCGAAGGGACCGCGAAGGGCGCAGTCCCCATAAAGACGACCCGGATCGGCGGCATGGGGGCCTTCCTAGCGGAAATCGGTGCCCGTCGCCGGCATCGAGTTGCCGACGATAGGGTAATCGACGTCTACTTCGCCCCGCTCGAGTTTGTTGAGCCTCCCCCGGAGGAGTTTTCTCTTTACGGCACCAAGATGGTCGAGAAAGAGGACGCCGTTCAGGTGGTCGATTTCATGGAGGATCACCCTCCCCAGGAGCCCGTCGGCGTCAAGCTCGTGAACGTTCAGGGCAGGATCATGATAGCGCACGAGAACTTTTTCCGCACGCTCCACCTCTTCCCGTATTTCCGGGATGCTCAGGCACCCTTCCTCGATCGACCACGATCCGTCACGGTTCAGAATTTCGGGATTGATCATCGCAATCGGCGGCACATCTTCCGATTCCGTTATCACTCCGGCGTCGACGACGATGATGCGCCGGAGGTCCCCCACCTGGTTCGCCGCGAGCCCGATCCCGTTCGCCTTCCGCATTGTCTCGATCATATCGGCGGCAAGAGCCGACAACTCCTCCGACGGAGTCTTCACCGGACGGGCTTTCTTTCTGAGGACGGACTGGCCGTAGATGTAAATCGGGAGGACAGACACGACACTGCTCCTCAAATGCTTCTCGATTTCCCGGGCTGGAAACGGCTCACCCGGGATGACGCTACCGTAGAATCCTTCGCGCACCGACGAACCGGTCGGCGTAATACGCGCTTTCCATCGAAGAAATCGTCACACCGTACGAAACGCTCGCATGGGCGAACAGATCGTCTTCGATATAGATGCCGACGTGTGAAGGGGATTCTCCCGTCGTGTTGAAAAAGACGAGATCGCCGAATCTCAGCCGGTCGCGCGGAACGTCCGTTCCTTCCTTGTACTGGTCAACGGTGGACCGCAAGAGCGGGATGTGAAGTGCCGCGCGGTACACGGCAGACGTAAAGGCGGAACAGTCCATCCCTTGCGCATCGGAACCGCCGTATTCATACGGGACACCCAGCAGCGATACGATCTCCAGGAGAACGTGGTCCCGGTTGAGCGCGGGAGGGAGCGGTTCGTCCTCCCAGGGACGGTCCATGACGGCATGCGGAGGAGAGATCTCCCCGGGGCGGATGGCGCCGGGAGCGGTCCCGGCGGGCCTCCCCGGTCCGCCCGTCCGGAAACGCGGGGCGGTGGATGCACATCCTTCCATTGCCGCCGCGCCGATCAACAATGCGCAGGCCGGCAGCGCGGCACGGCGGAAGAAGTTACAAAGCACTTTCATGCGCACCGCCCTCCCGCGCGGCATCCCCTCCATGGAGCGTCACCCCAGGTACGCGCGAAGCTGTTTGCTCCGGGATGCATGGCGGAGCCGGCGGATCGCCTTTTCCTTGATCTGCCTCACCCGCTCGCGCGTCAGCTTGAACTTCTCCCCAATCTCTTCAAGCGTCAGGGAGTGCTCCCTGCCGAGCCCGAAGTACAGGCGGATCACCTCGGCTTCCCTCTCGCTCAGTGTCGAGAGCGCCCGCTCGACCTCCTTGCTGAGCGACTCCTTCATCAGCTCGTTATCGGGGGCGGGCTGCCGTTCATCCTGTATCACGTCCAGGAGACGGTTGTCCTCCCCCTGGGCGAACGGGGCATCCATCGAAAGGTGGCGGCCGGAAATCTTCAGCGTATCCGACACCTCAAACAGGGACATGTCGAGCTCTTCCGCGAGCTCGCTTGCGCTCGGCTCGCGCTCGAATTCCTGTTCGAGGGAGCTGAAGGCCTTCCCGATCTTGTTCAGCGCCCCGACGCGGTTGAGCGGGAGGCGGACGATGCGCGACTGCTCAGCGAGCGCCTGGAGGATCGACTGCCGGATCCACCAGACCGCGTACGAGATGAACTTGAACCCGCGCGTTTCATCGAACCTCTTGGCGGCCTTGATGAGCCCGAGATTCCCCTCGTTGATCAGGTCGCCGAGGGAAAGTCCCTGATTCTGATACTGCTTCGCCACGCTGACGACAAAGCGGAGGTTTGCCTTCGTGAGTTTTTCGAGCGCCCGCTGGTCCCCTTTCTTTATCCTCTGCGCAAGTTCAATTTCCTCCTCGGACTTGAGCAGATCGACTTTGCCGATTTCCTGCAGATACTTGTCGAGAGACTGGCTCTCCCGATTCGTATACTGCTTGGTAATCTTCACCATTCACTCACCTTCCGCTATTCGCTGATGTCAATCCGGTCGACAATTCCCACAATGCTTGCATCCACCGGCGCCTCGTCCACGGGCAAGGGTATCACCGCCTCGCGGGCGGTGATGTACATGACCGTTTCTCCCGGCCCTGCGCCGACGGTATCAACCGCAACAACGGGATCCCCGACATCGTTCCGCCGGCCGTCAATCGGCTGGATGAACTGCATCGTGAATCCCTTCAGGTGTTCGTCCTTCCGCGTTCCCCAGACCGTTCCTATCACGCGCGCCAGGAACATCGTCAGTCCGCCACATCAAGCTTGTCCACAACCGCCATGATGACCGCATCGACGGGCTTGTTCTTCGTCTGCGCGGTCTGCCGGGCGGAGCTCCCGCTGCAGACAAGGACGACGTCGCCCACGCCCGCCTGCACCGTGTCCACCGCAACGACGAACGTGTCCTTGATGCGGTACTGGAGATCGACGTGCTTCACGATCTGGAGCTTCATGCCGACGAGCTCCTCGTCTTTGCGCGTCGCCCATACCGTGCCGACGACCTTGCCGAGTACCATGGGATTACCGTCCGAGTTCGTGGAGTATGTCCGCCGCGCTCTTCCCCGCGGTGATCATCCCCGGGGCGACGAGAGTCAGCCCCTGCATTCCCGCAAAATCCTTCCGCCGACCGGTCAGGAGCGGCAGCCTGCTTTCCATGCACAGGCCGCACACGAGGAGATCCATCGGCCGCCGCCGGGGGTGCGCCGCGAGAAGTCCGCCGTACAGCGCGGCATTCTTCGGGTTCAGCCCGAGCAGCTTCATCGCGGACATCGCATCTTCGGCATGCGCCCGTTCCTCCGCGGTGCGCATCACGGCAAAAAGCTCGATCGCCTGGAAGACCGTCGTGTAGCAGAAGAAGATCCCCATCGCCTTCCGCAGGACCGAGGGATAATCCGAACCCCGGAGATGCGCGAGAAGGATGTCCGTGTGAACGACAAGTTTCGCAGCGCTCACTTCTTCCCTTTTCCCCTTCTCCGAGCCGCCCCCGGCGAGAGCGCCCCCTCAGAGAGGAGAAACGCAATGACCTGCTCGCGCGCCTCAAGCTGCACAGCCGCGATCCTGTCCACTTCCTCGGCCGTGACATTTCGCCGCTCGAGAGCTTCGGCGATTCCCGCGGCGACCAGCCTGACGCGCACGCGCGATCCCGCCTGCGTTCCGGGACGGGAGAGAATTCCCTCCGGCACCTCAATTCTCCCGCCAGCGTCAATGACGGTCTCAAAATCGAGATCCCCGCCGTGTCCTTTCATGAAGCCCGCACCGCACGGAGGAAACTCGTCCCGGCAAGCGCATTGGCGATGCCGAAATACTCCGCAACGGTCTTCCCGACGTCCGCGAACGTCTCCCGGATCCCCAGGGAGATGCCCGATCTCCCCCCCGGCGCATAACAGAGAAGAGGAACGTATTCGCGTGAATGATCGGTGCTCGTGCTCACAGGATCGTTTCCATGATCGGCGGTGATCATGAGAAGATCCCCCTCCCCGATTCCCGGGAGCATCTCCTCGAGACCTGCGTCGAACCGTTCCAGGGCCCCCGCAAAACCGGCGGGATCGTTCCGGTGCCCGTACAGCGTATCAAAGTCCCCCAGGTTCGCGAAATACAATCCCGGCTTCCCCCCCGAGAGTGCGCGGAGAATCTCGGCCATCCCTTCCGCGTTCGACCTCGAGTGGTGCATTTCATCCAGGCCGCGCCCGGCAAAGAGATCATCCACTTTTCCGATGGACACAGTCCACACTCCGGCCGCGTGCAGGATGTCCAGCAGCGTCTCGCCGAATGGGAGGAGGGAGAAATCTCTCCGGTTCGCGGTGCGCGCATACGCGCCCGCCGGGCCGGCAAAGGGGCGGGCAATCACGCGCCCGACCGCAGACTCTCCGGTGCAGACATCCGTTCTCGTCTTCGCGCATATGTCATAGAGCCGGTCGATCGGTATCACGTCCTCGTGCGCGGCAATCTGGAACACCGAATCGGCCGACGTGTAAACGATCGGGTAGCCGGTCCTCCTGTGTTCGTCCCCCAGATCACGCATGATTGCCGTCCCGGAGGCGGTCCTGTTTCCGAGATACCCGCTGCAGCCGGTAACATCAAGGAACCTGTCCATTAATCCGGAGGGAAACCCGGAGGGAAACGTCGGGAAAGGCCGTTCGACGATCAGGCCTGCCATTTCCCAGTGACCCGTCGTGCTGTCCTTCCCCTTCGATCGCTCTGTCATCCTCCCGAAGTTGGCGGCGGGCGTTTCTACAGGTTGGACTCCCGGAATCGGCAAAATGTTCCCCAGCCCGAGACGGGCCAGCGTGGGAAGCCGGAGTCCGCCCGTCGCGCGCGCGGTGTTTGCGAGCGTGTTGCTCCCCGTATCGCCGTACTCGGCGGCGTCAGGAAGCTCTCCGCAGCCCACACCGTCCAGGATTATGAGAACGATCTTCTTCGTGGTGAACCGGGTACGCGACGTGAAAACGTGAGGATCTCTCCCCGGAGGGCGGGAAGAGATCCCCGGAAGCTGCATCCCGCGAGGGACCTCTCAAGCGTAGACCTGCTTTTCGTTGCACTTGCACACCTGTACCCTGTGCTCGTTGAACTTCCAGCTCGAACCGGCTCTGGAGCGTTCGGAGGATACCATCAGGATCGGCTGAAAGATTGCGCCGCAGACCGGGCACTTAGCGCCTTTCATCTGGGCGGCCTTCGTGGCCTTGTCCGCGAATGATTGCTGTTTTGCCATTCCTTAACCTTTCGTTATGCTGTTAATACACCCTCACGAGGTTCCCCCCGTGTTCCATTGCCTTGCCGAGCACCTGCGACGTCCCGGCAACAAGATCGTCCGTCCCCATCCCCTCGCTCAATCCGCACACTCCCGCGCTCACGGTCACCGAAAAGCTCCGCTTCCCGACGTTCATCACGTGACTGGATATCGCCTTCCGCATTTTCTCCGCCCACAGGTACGCGTCGCTGGCCGCGGTATTCACAAGCAACACGCCGAGCCGGTCGCCCTCAAGGCGTCCGATGGCGTCATAGGGCCGGATGTTCGAGCGGAGGATCTTCACCGCCTCATTCAGAATTGCGTCGCATCCCTCCCTCCCGTACCTGCCCATGTGCTCCTCCATACCGTCGATGGCAATGGAGACCGACGCGAGCTCCGCTGCAAAATCCGCCGCCCTGTGGACCTCGTCTTCCACTTTCCTTAGGAAGTATTTCCTTGTCAGCGAGCCCGTGAGGGGATCGACGAGAATGAATTCCTTCACCATGTTGTTCATGTACAGGACCTCGAGCGAACCGGCGGCGTTTTCGACAAGCCTGTACATCGTCTCGACTTCGTTTCCGGAGAAATGCGCCGCAGATTTGCTTTCAAGCGTCAGCGCCCCGTAGCACCTGTTCATCGAGCTTATCGGGATGCAGACGAATGACCCCCGCTTCTCCATGTTTTCGGACGCGTGGAACCGGAACCGCGTTTCCGCGGAGATATCGGCGACAGTCGCCACCCGGTTTGTCGCGATCACGCTTCCGACGATGCTCCCTTCCTCGTCGATGAGCTGATCGGGCACGGCGTACGGCTCCCCCATTCTATTGACGACCTTCTGCAGACTCCATCCGTGCCGTTCGTCATCATACATCGTCACAGCGAGAAAGTCCCAGTTCGCGAGCCTCCGGGCCTCCTCCGCGAGAGCCGTCAGGATCGTCTCTTCCCCCGGGGTGGAACGGACGCGGTCCTGCATGCGCCGAATGGAAGAGAGGAGCTCCGAGTCAAGAAGCAGGTCGTATTTGTCCGTGTAGCTCTTGATAAGGGCGGAGACGAGCTTTGTAAACCTGCCGAGCAGCTCGAGGGTCTCCTGTCCGAACGCGTCTTCCGCCTTGCTGTCGGCGACGATGGCGCCCACCGGAAGAACGCCGCGCGCGCGGTCCATATAGAACACCGGGACGGTCAGGACCGACTTGACATAAGCCGGCGTTTCGTAGTACGGAAGCAGATCCTTCTCGGAGGAAGGATTCACCCGACCGAGAAGCTGCGGCTTTCCGCTGGAGGCGACCTGGCTCACGATATCGTCACCCATCGTGAAACGTTTCGAGCCGATGAACTGCCTGCTGTCGGTCGCCATCGACTCCAGCACCATCTGGGACTTTTCCCGGTTGGCCCAGAAGAATGCCACCGAGTGCGCAAAAAGCACATCCTTCAACACGAGAAGGACTTTGTTGAGGAGCGAATGAAACTCGCTCTTCGGCTCCGTCTCGCTGTACGGCGTGTCGGAGTCAAGGTCAAAAAAATCCGGAATCTCCATCTCGCGCAGCGATTCCGGCCTCACGGAAAGTCCCACCGGGTGCACGGTCTTCGATGATGGAACCACCGCGGACTCATCATCGTTCACTTCCCGCACCACGTATTTCCCGGAATGGGACTGGTAATCGTCAAAGAGGAGCTTTTTCACTCCCCCCTCCGCCACAGGCGCATCGCGTTGTTCCCTTTTTTCAGGTTCATGTGCTTCGCCGCTCCTTTCGGTCCGCCACCACGAAAAGAAATATGCCCCGGCGGACGCGACGATGAGACCGCTGATAATCCGTCCGACAAGAGAACCTGTGAATATGCCGACGATGAGCGCTGCGAATCCGATCAAAGCGACGAGGCCGTTGAACGAGAACACGAGTTGCTTAAACCTTGCCGCTACCGAGCCGGAGACGTCATCGGTCATATCCACCTCAGAATAGGGGAAGGCAAGTTAAAAATCGTTAAAATCTAACAAATTAGGGGGGGAAAGTCAAGGAATCTGGCATTGAAACGCGCTGGAGGAATGAAAATGCTATCTCTCGGGGTACAGGTGATGCCTCGAAGCCCGGGCCCTGAATGCGCGAAGAGATGGCTCCCATCGTGCAGAAATGGAATCTGCACACTGGCAGCCTGCTCAGGCGAATCCCTTCCTGACAATGCCCCAGGCAGCGATCGTCATCCCGTCCCATATTTCTCCGGAGGCAATGCGCGACTCCAGATCCGCGGGGGTGAGTGGAACCGGCTCAAATTCTTCGGTCTCATCGGGGCTTCCGCCCACAAACACGAGGCTGCGGGCGATGTACACTTTGCAGATTTCGTCGGTCACGCCGTTGTAGGGGTTGAACTCGCCCGCAAGCGCAATCCGGTCGGAGGTGTACCCGGTCTCTTCGCGCAGCTCATGCCAGGCGGTCTCGTTGTGGGATGATCCATCCTTGACCCCCCCGCACGGGAACTCGATGCTCTCCCGCCCGCGCAGGTAACGGAACTGGTTGACAAGAAGGAGCTTCCCCTCCTCCGTCACCGGGACGATAAGGGATGCCCCGTTTGTATGTACATAGTGGTACTCACCCCGCGTTCCGGAAGGGAGCTCGTACTCGTCTTTCCGGTACGTCCACCAGGCATTGTGAGCGACAACCGTCCCTGAAAGCTTTTTCCAGCCCCTGAGGGACATGTCAGCCGTTCTGGATCAGTTCTTTCTCTGAGAAGAAGAAGGCGATCTCGAGCTTGCCGTTCTCCGGAGAATCCGAACCGTGGACGATATTCTCCCCCTTGCTGGAGGCGAAGTCTCTGCGGATCGTCCCGGGGGCGGCGTCCTTCGGGTCCGTCGCGCCGATCAAGGCGCGGAAATCTGCAACGGCGTTTTCCTTCTCCAGCGCCAGCGGAACGCATTTCCCCGAGCTCATGAACGTCACCAGGTCGTCGAAAAACGGCCGTCCCCTGTGCACCGCGTAAAATCCCCCTCCGGTCTCCGGCGTGAGTTTCACCATCTTCATTCCCAGGATGCGGAATCCGGCCTTTTCAATCCTCGAAAGGACGTTGCCGGCGAGATTCCTCCGGATGCAGTCAGGCTTCAGTATTGCAAGAGTTCGTTCGACCACTTCTCCTCCGTTTCTCTTCGTTCCGGTCATTGCGTGATGAATTGGTTCAGCGCTTCTTTTTCCGGCGCGGCGGTTTCCGTTTCTGCGCCCCGCCGGCCTTCTTCGCCGGAGCGCTGCGAATCAGTCCCCGTTTACGGAGCACCTTCTCCATCGTCTCGCCGATCGACGCAGGGCTCTCGACCACGATGATGCCTGCGGCCCGCAGGGCAGCCATCTTTTCCTGCGCCGTTCCCTTGCCTCCCGCGATGATGGCGCCCGCGTGCCCCATGCGGCGGCCGGGGGGGGCGGTCCGCCCCGCGATAAACCCGACAACGGGTTTCTTTACGTGTTTCTTGATATAGGCGGCCGCCTCTTCTTCGGCGGTCCCCCCGATCTCGCCGATCATGATGACTGCATCGGTCTCCGGATCCGCGTTGAAGAGTTCGACGGCATCGATGAACCGCGTCCCGATCACCGGATCCCCGCCGATGCCGATGCACGTTGACTGCCCGATCCCCCGCTCGGTGAGCTGCCACACCGCCTCGTACGTGAGCGTGCCGCTCCGCGAGATGACGCCGACACGCCCCTTCATGTGAATGAACCCGGGCATGATGCCGACCTTGCAGAGACCGGGAGAAATGACGCCGGGACAATTGGGCCCGATAAGCCGGATGTTCTTCGCGAGGACGAAATCATACACGCGGAGCATGTCACGCGTGGGAACACCCTCCGTGATGCAGACGATGAGCCCGACACCAGCGCTCCCCGCTTCCAGTATCGCGTCCGCCGCGAACTGCGCCGGGACGAATATCACGGAAGCATTCGCCTTCGTCTTTCCGACGGCGTCCGCCACCGTGTTAAACACAGGAACCTCCCGCTTGAATCTGTCCTTCTCGTTCCCCGCATACGCGGTTCCGCCCTTCCCGGGGGTCACGCCCGCGACCACGTTTGTGCCGTAGTCCAGCATCTGCCGCGTATGAAATGTTCCCTCGCCGCCGGTGATGCCCTGGACGATGAGGCGCGTCGATTTGTCGACTAATATGCTCATGGATGTTGACTGTGAGTGTTGTACGTAACCGGAATGAACCGGGGTCAGTTCGCCTTCTCGAGGAAGTCCGCCACGTTCAGAATCGCGGGTTCGCCGAACTGCGGCCCGAGGATCTGCACGCCGATCGGGAGTCCGCCGCCGTCTTTCCCGCACGGAACGCTTATCGCAGGGATCCCGGCGAGATTTGCCGAAACGGTATAGACGTCCGACAGGTACATCGTAAGCGGATCGCCGATCTTCTCGCCGCATCCGAATGCCGTTGTCGGCGTCGTCGGCATCAGAAGACAATCGACGTGCCTGAAGGCCTCGAAAAAATCGTTCTGTATCAGGCGGCGGACGCGCTGGGCCTTCCTGTAGTATGCGTCGTAGTACCCGGCGGAGAGAACGTACGTTCCAAGCATAATCCGGCGTTTTGTTTCGGCGCCGAACCCTTCGCTGCGCGACAGCGTGTACATCGACGCCAGGTCGTACGCCTCCGGCGACCGGTGTCCGTAACGCGCCCCGTCGAACCGGGCGAGATTCGAAGAAGCCTCCGCGGTCATCAGTATATAATAGGCAGAGATTGTATACCGGGAGTGAGGAAGATGGACGTCGCTGACCTGCGCTCCGCCGTCGCGGAGCCGTCCGACACACCGGTCGATCGCACCACTGATCTCGGGCGCGAGTCCCTCCCCGAACGCTTCAACGGGAAGGCCGATCTTCTTCCCCCGAATGTCCCCGGTCAGCGCGGATTCATACGAAGGGACGTCCACGGAAACGGACGTCGAATCCCTGTCGTCGTGTCCCGCGATCACATGGAGTATCCTCGCGGCATCGCGCACGGTGTTTGCAAACGGACCAATCTGGTCGAACGAAGAGGAAAGCGCGACGAGCCCGTACCGGGAGACTCTCCCGTAGGTCGGTTTCAATCCGACGACGCCGCAGAAGGCCGCGGGCTGCCGTATGGAGCCGCCGGTGTCCGTCCCGAGCGCGGCGTGTGCCATTCCCCCCGCTACCGCCACGCAGGACCCTCCGCTCGAACCTCCGGGGACTTTCGACTCATCGACGGGATTGCGAACCGGTCCGAACGCGGAATTTTCCGTGGAAGACCCCATGGCAAACTCGTCCATATTGGTCTTCCCTATCAGGACGGCATCCGCCGCTCTGAGGCGGGCCACTACGGTAGCGTCCTCCACGGAAACAAAATTCTCGAGCATCTTCGAACCGCAGGTCGTCCTCTCCCCTTTCAGGCACAGGACGTCCTTGAGAGCGACAACCATCCCTGCGAGCGGACCCGCCTTCCCGGCGGCGCGTTTGGCGTCCACCCCACGCGCCTGTTCCATCGCCCGGTCGCGGAACACGCTCAAGAAAGCATTCAGACGCTTCCCCTCATCCACCTCCTTGAGAAAGCCGGCGGTAACCCGTTCTACGGTGGTTTCCCCGCTCTCGAGCGAGCGGCGGGTGTCGTCAAATGTCAGCCGGCGGGACATCAGCCCGCGACCGCGTCGTGCCCCGGACGGGCCGGGACCAGGACGGGTTCACCCGAGAGGAAGCTTCCGATGAGGGAAGCGAAGAGTTTCTGTCCATCCGTGTTCCGCAGGACCGGATCCACCGCGCGCTCAGGATGCGGCATCATCCCGAGGACATTTCCCGCCTCGTTGATGATCCCGGCGATCCCCGCAAGCGAACCGTTGGGATTCGCTTCCCGGGTCACCGCTCCTGCCGCATCGCAGTATCTGAACACGATCCGGCCATCCCCTTCGAGCCGCTCGAGCGTTGCGGGGTCGGTAAAGTAGTTCCCCTCGCCGTGCGCGACGGGGAGCGAGAGGACTTCTCCGGGAACGCAGCGCTGCGTAAAGCGCGTCGCGGCATTTTCAACCCGAATCCGTATATACTTGCAGACAAACCGAAGAGAGGAATTCCGGAGGAGGACTCCGGGGAGGAGCCCTGCTTCGAGAAGGACCTGGAACCCGTTGCAGATCCCGAGCACGGGGCCGCCGGAGGACGCGAAGCGGGCAACCTCCTTCATCACGGGGGAAAACCTCGCGATCGCGCCGCACCGGAGATAATCGCCGTAGGCGAACCCTCCCGGAAGTATCACCGCGTCAACACCTTTCAGGTCGGCCTCTTTGTGCCAGAGGAAGACCGCGTCCTGTTCCATGATTTTGGAGCACGCATACCACGCATCGTGGTCGCAGTTCGAACCGGGAAATACAACAACGCCGAATTTCATCTTCCGTCCGTTCACTCCGTCCCCGCGATATCGAATGAATAGTCTTCCATCACAGGATTCGCCAGAAGCTTCCTGCAGACTTCTTCCGCGGTCCGCCGGGCGTCCGCCTCGTTTTTTGCGTCGATCTTCGCCTCGATGTACTTGCCGATCCGGACATCGCTCACCGCGCCCGCACCGAGCGAGGCGATTGCATGCTGGACGGCTTTTCCCTGCGGGTCGAGGATCGAAGGCCGCAGCGTCACCCGTATTCTGGCAATATACACCTTCAGATCCCTCCTTCTACGTGTCGATGCTTGTGGGCTCCACCGAGTGCTCCTCTTCGAATTTCGCGCCGCCGGAGGTCCACCGCCGGATGGCCGAGACAGTCCAGCGGATCAGTCCGAGGGCGATGAAGAGGAGCAGAAGGGGGAAAACGGCGCCCCCACCGGTGATAGCAACGACGATCACCGCGAGGACCGCAAATAGAAATTTCCACGGCTCCTTTTTTATCGCTCGCCGGGATATGCGCGGGAGCGTGTCGTATCTGACCTTGCTGACCATCAGGAGCGAGAGACCGACCATCATGTACGGGAGCAGCGCGGCCGCCGTCGGCTGCAGGACCCCTCCGGGATCCGTGAAACTGAGCGTGAACGACGCCACGGTGATCGCGCTCGCCGGGATCGGGAGCCCCCGGAAGAAGTCCTTGTCGAACCCGGTGAGCTGGACGTTGAACCTCGCGAGCCGCAGGCCGCCGAATATCATGACAAGCGAGCTCAGAAGCACTCCCATGCTCCCAAGCGAGGAAAGGCTGAGCTGGTAGGCGAGGAACGCGGGAGCAGCACCGAACGAGACCACGTCGGAAAGGGAGTCGATCTGTACGCCGAACTCGGAGGAGGACTTCGTGATCCGCGCCATGATCCCGTCGAACGCATCGAAACCGGCCGCCAGGATGATGAACCAGGACGCCGATACGAAATCCCCCTTGCTCGAGTGGATCACCGACAGGAACCCGCAGAACATGTTCAGTACAGTGAACAGGCTGGGGACGACGGCTCGGGTTATTTTCATTCGAGGATCTTGATGTGCGACATGCAGGGGCCCCTACGGCAGAACCGCAAGCACCGTCTCCCCTGCCACAGTTTTCTCGCCGAGTTTCACGCGGATCCCTGCACCGCGGGGAACGAGGACGTCGACCCGTGAACCGAATTTGATCATGCCGAAACGCTGCCCGGCCACGGCGTGATCGCCCACATTGACCTGGGCAACGATCCGACGCGCAATGAAGCCGGCAATCTGCTTGAAGAGCACCCGGCAGCGCCCGTTTTCGATGCCGATAAGCGTCCTCTCATTCCGGCTCGACGACTTCTCCTCGAATGCCATGAGATATTCTCCGGGAACGTGCCGGTAGAACCCCACGGTTCCCGAGACGGGGAACCTGTTGACATGCACGTTCAGAGGGGACATGAAGATACTGACCTGGATCACATCCGCTTTGAGGTACTCGTCCTCACGCACGGGCGTAATCGCCACCACTTCGCCGTCAGCGGGTGACACGACGAGATCGTCTCCCTTCGGNNCACCAGGACCCCGATGATCCCAAACCTGACGATTCTGACGTCGACAAAAAGGGCCGCAAGGACCGTGCCCAGAACCGAAAGGAAAAGCACGGTTCCGACGACGTCATAACCGTATCGGCTGATCAATAAGGATCTCCTTCAGTCCGGCGCAAAAACGACAACAACAACCTAAAATACTGAAAGAGGAGCTTAAAATCAACGCACGTGGAACTCGATCCGCCGGTTTCTGGCACGGCCTTCGGGCGTTGAATTCGGGGCCACCGGATTCTTGTTTCCCATCCCGAGCGTCACGATACGCGTCGCCCCGATCCCCTTCCGGACAAGCCATGAGCTGACGGCATCGGCCCGCCGCTGCGAGAGTCGCTGATTCGTCCTCGGATTGCCCTGATTATCGGTATAGCCCGCGATCTCGATCCGTATCTGCGGATTGCTCATGAGCGCGAAAAACGCGCGATCAAGAACGGTATCCGAACCGGCAGTAAGGATTGCGCTTCCGCTTTCGAAATTCACCCCGCTGAGGACAATCGTCTTCCCCTTCTCTAGCACCATCGGGAGGTCATCCCTCGGGTCGAGAGGATTCGTCCCCCTCTTCACTTCCGTCCCGTCGTCAACACCGCCGCCGTCCGTGTCCTGGTTCAGCGGGTCGGTGTGATATTTGTGGACTTCGTCCCCGTCGAGAAGACCGTCGCCATCGGTGTCCGGGTTCAGGGGATCGGTGTGATAGATCTTCACTTCCTCCCAGTCCGAGAGACCGTCACCGTCGGTATCGACCTTCAACGGATCGGTGTGGTATTTGAGGACTTCCTCGCCGTCCGACAATCCGTCTCCGTCAGTGTCCATGAGGAGCGGGTTCGTATGGAACTTGAAGATCTCATCACCGTCGGAGAGGCCGTCGCCGTCCGTATCGAATTTTGTCGGGTCGGTATGGTACTTGTGAACCTCTTCACCGTCCGTCAGGCCGTCGCCGTCCGTGTCCGGATTGAGCGGATTTGTGTGGTACCGCTTTACCTCTTCGCCGTCCGTCAGACCGTCGCCGTCCGTATCCGGGTTGTTGGGGTCGGTCCCGTATCGGCGTTCCTCGGCGTTCGTCAGGCCGTCATTGTCGTCATCGTCGTCGTCGCTGGAGTTGAAGTAGAACGTCAGACCGATCTTTGCTGCGGCAAATCCTTTCACCGGGGTTGTCGGCCGGGCGTCCACGTTTTTGTTGAATGCGTTGAATCCCGCGCTCACGTCAAGGGAGACGCGGTTCGAGGTGAACGCTTCGAATCCCAACCCCACAGGGATGAGCCCTGATGCCCGCCACTTACCGTCGATTGGATACACCGCCTGCTCTCCGGGAAACCCCGTCCGCCTGTACATGAGGATCCCTCCGCCGGCGTAGAGATAGGGGTTCCACGTCCCTTTGGGAAAAAAATGCACAAACAGCAAAAGGGAGACGGGTATTCCATCCATCTTCATGTAATCGTGCAGCGTCCCGGGTCCGAAGTCCTTGCTGTTGAAAGTCTTCAACTCTTCGTAGCCGCCGGCCAGTCCAACGCCTACGTACTTCGAGAATCCGAAGCGGACGACAATCTGTCCCCCGGGACCTGTTTTCAGTTTATCATAGTCCGCAACCCAGTAGTTCACCCCCCCCTCGACGCCAAGCGACCAGCGTCCCAGAAGGTGCTGGGCGCGGCATGGCACAGCAGCGAGCGCAATCATCAACGCCGTGCACGTAATGAGCAGTGACAATCTTGTCATCTTTGATTTCCTTATGGCGCGATTCCGTGTTTTGCGTGTAAATGCAACAAAAAGTACGCCATTCATCCAGGAAAGTCAAGTCATCCTTGAATTGACCTCGTTTACTTGTTGCCTGTTAGCCCTACTCTGTTTCAAGAAAGGAACAAAAGCGCGGGTTTTAAGAATAGCATGGAGATAAAAATGCGGCA
>PMJQ01000105.1 GCA_003157485.1 Ignavibacteriota bacterium | reverse complement strand
GCCATCTATCTGAATGCCCGGAAGTTCATCCCTCACGTTCCCCCGGAACAGTTTCCCGGACAGTCGCTCGTCGTCGAGCTTTACAGGACCGGGGGAATCCGCTCCGTGGAAATCGGGAGCGTGATGTTCGGAAGGAACGATCAGGGCGGGGCATTCGTCCCGGCCAGGATGGAGCTTGTGCGGCTCGCCATTCCCAGGCGGGTGTACACGCAGAGCCACATCGATTACGTCATCGAGGTGGTTCTGGAGTGTTTCGGGAGGAGGCAGTCCATGAAAGGGTACCGGATCGTCGAGGAACCGCCGATGCTGCGCCACTTTACGGCGAAATTCGCCCCTGTGGAGTAATTTCTCCCCGAATTCCGCAAAATATCGTTGCTTTCAAAGGGGGAAAATGGTATACTTGTAAATATATGAAATCCATCAGGTTACAACGCGCATGATCGCTTGCACCGTGTGCGGAACGCAGAACGACGAATTTGCGGTCGTATGCGTGTCGTGCAAGAGTTTCCTTCAGATGAAGGTGGATAACCTCAATCTATTTGAAACTCTCTGGGGCTTGATGGAGTCGCCGGGGGCGGCGTTCCGCCGCATCGCGCTTGCCCGCCACAAGAACTACGTCGTCCTCCTGAGCTGCCTCCTGGGGATGGCGCTCGTGTACTCGGTCATCTGGTTCAAGCACCTGGGGACCCGGTATCCCGATTTCGCGCTCCTCGTCGGTGCGGGGTTCATCATCGGGCCGTTCGCAGGCATCCTCTTTACATTCCTGTTCAGCATTCTCGTCCACCGTGCGGGGCGCCTTCTCGGGGGGACAGGTACATTCAGGAACGTGCGGGCCGCGACGGTGTACGCGTCTGTCCCTATCGTCTATTCGCTCGTCCTTGTCTTCCCGATTGAAATTGCGATTTTCGGTCCTTATTTCTTCTCCGACAACCCTCCCCCTCTTGTGATTGACCCGGTGGCCTACATCGTGCTGCTGGGATTTGACGGCGCCGCAGTGCTCTGGTCGCTGGCGCTTCTTATCGAGGGCACGGTCGTCGTGAACGGGTTCAGCAGGGTGAAGGCCGCCATTCTGGCGGCGATCATGGTCTCTCTGACCTCGCTGGCAGTCTTTAGTCTCAGGTTCGCGTAGCATGGATCGTGAGGAGTTTGAGAAGGTCGCGGAGGAGGTGTTCGATCTGCTCCCGGCTCCTTTCCGCGACGCGATCGACAACGTCCACATTGTCGTTGAAGAACGGCCGTCCCGGGAAAGGGCCGGAGGATATAAACCGGGAACGCTGCTGCTTGGCCTGTACGAGGGGATCCCCCTCACGAAGCGGGGGACGTCGTACGGGATGTACGCTGTTGTGCCTGACAAGATCACGCTGTACCGCGAGAATATCCGCACCGTCGCCGGCGGGGACGAGGAGGTCCGTGCCGTCGTACGGGACACGCTCATCCACGAGATCGGACATTATTTCGGGATGAACGAGAAGCAGATCCGCGCGGCCGGCTACTGATTTCAGAGTTCATCATCGAAAGGACGCCACGCAATGCCCAGAGTCATGTTCACAATCTCCTACGCGATCAAACCGGATCTCCGGGATGCCTACATTGAGCACGCCCGTCAGATGAAGGAGCATTTCACTGCGGTGGGGAAGAAGAACTATGCGGTCTTTGAGACGCGGGGGAAGAAGAACCATTTCACGGAAGTGTTCATCACGAACAGCGTCGAAGAGTATGATACGTTGGAAGACAACCAGGACGAGAAGACCGAGGCGTTGATAGGGAAGCTCGACGAATTTATCGACGAGAACGGGATGAAATATTCAACGCTCCTGGAAGCGCTTTGATCGAAGCCCGACAGTGGCAGGCAGACGTCACATCGATCCCATCGCGCGGTTCATGCAGGAGCACGACGAGGCGCTCGTCCAGCTTTCTGCGTTGAAGAAGGCGACGACCGCGGTCGCGGAAACGGGATTCACAATGGACGCCTACGGAAAGATCCTGCGGGCCGTGGAGTTCATTGAGGTCGAAGTAAGCGTCCACAACCGGAGCGAGGAGGAGGCGCTTTTTCCCGTCCTCGAGCGCTACGTGGAGGGACCGACGGGACTGATGAGAGAGGACCACAAGGTGCTGAAGAAGGAATTCCGGCGGCTCCGGCGCGCGGTGGACCGTCTCGGCGCGCACAGGAAGGACAGGACAGCGGCTGCGGACCTGGCGTCCGTTTCCAGAGTCATCGTGCAGATATTCGTGAACCACATTCACAAAGAAAATCACATCCTCTTCCCCCTCGTTCAGAAATTCCTCACGAAGGACGCCCTCAGAGAAGTCGCCCGCAGGATGGTGTAAACCGACGATGATGCTCCCGTGCGCCTGACACAGTTCAAACAACAGCCCGACGGGACGATCCTGATGTCATGGGACGACGGGCATGCGGGTCCTGTGTCGCTCCGCCGCCTTCGCGATGCCTGCCCGTGCGCCGGCTGCATGGGGGAGACCGTCTTGCTCCGGACGTATGCCCCTCCTCCGAAGGACACGTCGGCGCCGGGGAGGTACGAGCTGAAGGCGGCTTCTGCGGTGGGGAGCTACGCGCTTCAATTCCGATGGGGTGACGGGCACGGCGAAGGGATTTTCACATGGGAACTGCTGCGCTCCCTCTGCGAGTGCCCTTCCTGCACCGGTGTCATGCCGGGAGCCACGGGGGGGGAGAAGCGGTGAACGAGAAGGAAACCACCGGACGCGTCCTGGAGCTGGTTCCCTACGGGCTGTACGTCCTCGGCTCGCTGAACGGGAGCGTCCCGGCCGCCATCGTTGCCAACTGGGTGACGCAGGTCTCTTTCTCCCCACCGTGGGTCGCGATCGCCGTCGAAGCGGATTCGAGGATGCGGGAAAACATCGCACGCTCCGGGGTCTTCTCCGTGAACCTGATGCCGGCGGGGGGGAGGGATGTCGCCAAGGCGTTTCTGAAGGGTCCCGAAGCAAAGGGGGAGACGATCGGCGGCGTGGGGTTCGCACCGGCAAAAAACGGGACACCGTTCCTCCTGGGCGCAACGGCCTCATTTGAGTGCCAGGTGAAGAATGCGCTCGAGGTTCCCGATCACCTCGTGTTCATCGGCGAAGTCGTCGACGCCGTTCTGAGGAACGGCGGCGGAGGCGTCCTGACGCTCCGGGAGACCGGCTGGCACTATACCAGGTAAGAAGGCACAATCGGGAGCACGAGAATGGCAGCACGAGATCTGTTTGAATCATACACGGCCGCGCTTCCGGAGCGCGACAGGGAAGCGCTGCGGGAGCTTATTTCTTCGCGAAGGATCGACATGCTCGCCGCGAGAAGCGAGGAGGCGCGTGTGAGGGTGGCGGAAGATTTCATCCGGGAGGCGAGGAACGGGCTGAAGACGCAGAAGAAATAGACCCCCATTTCGCCTCAAGGGAACGTCTTAATTCATTTACGGGCGGCCATTTCCGCCGTATAAGTCAAGGATTTTCCGTCGCGCGTGACCACAATTTCCACCTTGTCTCCTCCCTTCAGCTTCCCGAGCATCTCCATGTAATCATAGATGTTGACGATTTTCTTCTCACCCATCCTGACAATGACATCTCCCGCCTTCAGCCCCGCCTTCTCCGCAGGTCCGCCGGGGCGGACGACGCTTATCTTCATCCCGTCGACACCGCCGTTGTAATCCGGAATGATGGCGAGTGTCGTCCTGAACCCCCGCGTGTCTCCGCTCTGACCGGGGGAGGACGACGTCGTCCTTGCGAACGCCGGGCGGTCCGGATTGACGTCGATAGCTTCAGCGACGCGGTACACGTACCGTACCACACGCTCTTCACCTTCGTAGTTGATCTTCTCCCATGTGTCTGATGGCCTGTGGTAGTCGCTGTGTGTCCCCGTGAAGAAGAATAGAACTGGGACGTCTTTGCCGTAGAACTGGGCGTGGTCGCTCGGGCCGAATCCGTCGGGGACGCTCTTGATCGTGAATGACGAGTCCGCATTCTCCTTTGCGAGGAGCGCATTCCATCCCGGCGATGTCCCCGTTCCATACACCGTCAGCTCCCTGCCGCTGAGCCGGCCAACCATGTCCATGTTGACCATCGAGGCCGTCCGCGCAAGGGGGATGGGCGGATTGTTGACGTAATACGCCGAACCGAGCGTCCCCAGCTCTTCTCCCGAAAAGAACGCGAACACGAGCCCCCGCTTCAGCGTCGACCGCGCGGAGGCAAATGCCTGCGCGAGCTCAAGGAGTCCCGCTGTCCCCGAAGCGTTGTCGTCTGCTCCGTGGTGAATGGCGACGGTATCGGGCTGGAGCGAGCCCGACCCTTCACCGCCCATTCCCAGGTGGTCAAAATGCGCTCCCAGAACCAGCACCTGGTCCTTCAGTGCTGGATCGGATCCCGGAAGATACCCGATCACGTTGGCCGTCGTTGTCGTCACCTTCTCCACGTCGGTTGTGAGCGTGGCCGTCACCCCCGCGAGGGGGAACGCGACCGGAGACCGCCGCGCTTTTATCGAATCCTGTATGGTCCTGAGCGTCCATCCCGATCCTGCGAGGAGGGATTCAAGGAGCGACCGCTTCATGGAGACGGAGGGTATTCCCGCATTGCCGAAACTCTGGTCGAACCGGAGCCGGATCAGGGCGTCATCGGCGTCATCGACGGGCCCGGTGACGACGATGAATCCGACCGCGCCGTGATCGCGCGCCGTCCGCGTCTTCACCGGAAATCCGCTGAACCGCGTTAATGCCCCGTGCGGGTCGCTCCCGTCCGGGCTGAACCGGAGGACGACGATGATTTTCCCGTTGACGTCGAGGTTCTTGAAATCGTCATAACTCGAGTCGGTCGCCGAGATCCCGTACCCGGCGAAGACAAGAGGCCCCGCGACAATCCCGTTTGTGGTGAAGCCCAGGGGGCGGAAATCCCTGTCGGGGACGGCGTTCAGAACGCCCCCTTCGAGGGGCTTCCCCTGGAACCTGAGCGCATTTCCGGCTCCCGCATGGACGCTCGCGATGAACTGAAAGTGCTGGAAGTACGTCCCGCTGTCCCCCAGCGGCGCAATCCCCCACTCGTGCAGATATCCCGCAATGTACCGGGCCGCGGAATCGTTGCCGGGAGTGCCCGAGGCGCGGCCCGCCAGGCCGTCGGAGGCCAGATACCGAACGTGCGTCTTCAGGTCCTCCGCTGCGATCGCAGTGACAAGCGTCTGCGCGGCAGGCAGGGAGGGGATCAGAAACAGGAATGCAAAAGCCAGTGTCGATCGGGAGCGCATTGCGGATGTCCTCGGATGGCGCGGGATGGGTGATTTATTCTCTCCAGTCGGCGAGAAAGAGGTTCGTTTCGTGAGGCACCTTCCCGTTGCGATTGGAGGCGAACACGAGCTTTCTACCGTCGTGCGTGAACATCGGGAAGCCGTCAAACGTCTCGTTGTACGTGACCCGTTCGAGCCCGCTTCCGTCGATGTTGATGAGATACAGATCGAAGTCCCTTCCCTGGGGATCGGCCACGTTGGAGGCGAAGATGATCCTCCTGTTGTCCGGATGGAAGAAGGGTGCGAAGTTCGCGGCGCCGTTGAACGTGATCTGGTTGAGCGAGATCGCCGCCGGCAGGCGCTCGGACGGGACCAGTCGTGGGATCGCCGATCCGCGTGCCGGCTGGTCGACCGCGCCGATCCCGGCCGCGAGGAACGCGACTGCGAAGATCGCGGGGATCGGCGGGGCCGGCAGGAGCGCGAGGAGCATGAGCGCGAGGCTCGTCGCCGCCAGACCCAGCTGGGTGACGAACAGCAGGCGGCGCCGGTCCACCGCATCGGCGATGGCGCCGCCGCCGAGCGCGAAGATCAGGATCGGCACCAGCTGGACAAGGGACAGGGCGCCCAGCATCAGCAGGTCCCCGGTCAGCACATACACCTGGTACGGCAGCACGACCGAGGTGACCATGCGGCCGACCGAGCTGATCGCCTGGCCAGTCCACAGCAGGCGGAAGTCGCGGTCGAGGCGGAGCGGNNCGGCGGCGGGACGAGCGCGGCGCTGGCGCAGCGGGCATGCGACCTCCGGTTGGACACGCCCGGAGGACGGGCGCGGCGCGGCCCATCAGTGTCGGGCACGCGATCGAACGGCGCTGCGCCGGCGCGAACGAGCGACAGAGCCCGTCCGCGGGGAGCCGGCGGCGGTCGGTCTCGCTCGCAGGCACGAACCGGCGGCAGACCTCGGGACCGCCGCGCGGTCACCGGCGCCTCCCGCGATCCGCGCCGAGCGCGACCGCCGCCGGCCCGCCCCCGCCCCGACG
>PMJQ01000068.1:4673-5554 GCA_003157485.1 Ignavibacteriota bacterium | reverse complement strand
ACCCAGTCAAACGACACGCCCCTGCCGCCGTATCCGATGAACCGGCGTTCTTTCCCGCCGATGCTGAACGCCGTGTCTCCGGGCCCGTCGCATGCGGTCACACCCCAGACATCGCGTGAGTATCCCCGGAACCCCCCGGGGTTCTCGGCGCCGTAGCTCTGCTGTGAATACGTCGCACGGCGGGAATTCTCAAAATAGTCGATCCCCTTCTCCTTCATATACCGGTCCTGTATCCCCCGGTAGTCTATCCAGCACTGGGAATACTGATGGCCGAACAACGGCCCGAAACTGACAAATTCATTCCCGTAGTACTTCCCCCAGACGTACGTGGAGGTCCAGTAGTTCCACACCGACGGATCGACGGGATGGGTCGGAGATCCGAGCGCGAGGATGTACATAATCATCGCCTCGTTGTACCCGTGCCAGCTGTTCCCGTCCGTCCCGTGCTCCGGCGTCCACCCCAGCATGATGCCGGGCCTCCCGGCCGCTGACCACGTCCAGTCAACGCGTCCGTAGAGCGAGTCCGCCATATCCCGTATTGCAGACTCCGCAGGGGCGTCCCGATCGAAGTACGACTCCGCACAGAGCACGCCGGCCATCAGGAGCGCCGTATCGATCGTGGAGAGTTCGCAGTTCCATGCCCTCGACGCGTCCGCTGTCGCGATAAAATGATAGAAGAACCCCCTGTACCCCGCGACGCCTCCGCGTCCGTCGTTCTCCGGCGAACGGAGGAGGAGGGCGAGCGTCCTTCCGACTCTCGCGGCGGCCTCCGCACGGGTTATGATTCCGTGCTCGACGGCGATCGGCATGACAGTGAGTTCGAATCCGACAGCGGCGATGCTCGACGGCGAGCGGGAGGGCCACCGATCGGGCGTAAGCCC
>PMJQ01000068.1:0-4663 GCA_003157485.1 Ignavibacteriota bacterium | reverse complement strand
AGCCGGCAAACGTAGACGCCGCTCGCGAGACCGCGCGCGTCAAACTCCGCCTCGTGATTCCCGGGCGGGAGTACACTGTCGACGAGAGTCGCCACGAGGCGCCCGAGCACGTCGTACACGTTCAGCGTGACGTGTTCCCGGGCGGGGAGGCTGAATTCGATTTTCGTCGACGGATTGAACGGATTCGGATAATTCTGGGCAAGCCGGCAGCCCGACACCGGCCTGTTCGCGCTGACGGACGTTACCGGGAGAAAATTGGCCGCGGCGAGCCCGCGCTGGACGTCGGCATTCTGCATGAACCGCTTCCAGACACGGCCGTTGAGGTAGTTCTCGATCATGATGATCTCCGGCCCCTGGTCGATGCCGATGATATCCGTATCGTACCAGTTCGCGCTCAGATTGAACGCGTCACGGAACCCGTACGGCGTCCAGAGCTGCGTCCTGTAGTTCTCCCAGAGATTCCGGATCACCGGGATGACCGAGTCGGGGGCGAACGCGATGGAGCTTATCGGGGCGGTCGGCGTGATCGTGCCGTCGTCATTCTGCGCCGGGGGCGCCCCGCGGGCCGAATATCCCGTCGGTGCATCGCTCGCCGTCAGCCCCCAGAGCGTGTCGCTGTACCCGGACCACCCCCGCGGGTTCGCCCTCGCGTACGCACGCTGGGCGAGAGTTGCCCGCCGCGAGTTCTCAAAATAGGTGAATCCGTACCCGGTCATCTTGTCGTCATTGATGGACCGGAGATCGAGCCAGCACTGCGAGTACTGATGGCCGAAGAGGGGCGGGAACTCGACGTACTCATACCCGGCATAATTGATCGGCGTATACCCTGTCACCCAGACAAGCCATCCATACTGCGTCAGCCTGTACGGGGAGAACGGGGAGCCCATGGCAAGTATGTACATTATCGAGGCCTCGTTGTACCCGATCCACTGTCCGTAACCGGCGAACCCGGTGCCCGGCATCCATCCGAGGGCAAGCCCGAAATCATACGGGCCCCGCATGTAACTCCACTTCATGCGCATATAGATCGAGTCCGCGTAGGCGCGCAACGACGTCTCCAGCGAGTCGGTCCCGTTGAAATACTGCTTCGCGTCAATGATCCCGGCAAGGAGGAGCCCCGTATCGATCGTCGAGAGCTCGCTCCCCGGCGAGCGGGTCGCCGTGTTCATGTCGAGCATGTGGTAGAAGAGCCCGAAGTTCCCGCAATACCCGTCGCCGCTCCCCTGGGGGCCGGACCAGAACGTCTTCAGCGCGGTCAGCACACGGTCCCGCGCGGCGGCGCGCGTTACCCAGCCGTGATCCACACCGATGCATATCGCGCTGAGGCCGAACCCTTCGGAGGCGATGCTGCAGGGGGAGGAGGACGTGCTCCTGTCTTTGATGAGTCCGTTTGCGGGGTTTGCCTGATACCAGAAATAGTTAAACGCGGTGTGCTGGATCGTGTCGAGTATCGCCGCGATGGGCGTCTGGGCCGCAGTGACGTCCCGGACAAGGAGGAGAAAAGCAAGAGCCGCAATCACACGTTTCATTTCATACCTTTCCCAGAACGATCTCAACGGCATGGACGGTCCCCGGGGGAAACAGGGGGAGAGTCGCATGCCTGACGCCGGCCGTTTTCGGCATGACCTCGCCGTCCACGGTGACTTCACGCACGCCGGATTCGACGTGCGCGGGGTTCCGAACCGTGATAGTATAGCCGGCTCCCCGGAACCTCCTGCGGACGGTGTACACATCCCAGTCGGGGGGGATGCAGGGATCGACGATGAGGCCGTCGATGGATGCGCGCACGCCGAGTATCCATTCGAGTCCCGCCTTGAAGAGCCATGCCGCCGAGCCCGAATACCAGGTCCACCCGCCTTTCCCGTAAAACGGCGACTCGGGCCCCTCGATGTTCCCCGCGGTCACGTACGGCTCCGCGCAGTACACGTCGGGCTTCATGCCGCGGTTGACGGGGTTGAGCCGGGAATACATCCTGTGTGCGCTCTTCCCCCGGCCGAGGATCGCACCGGCGATCACCGCCCAGGTCGCCGCGTGCGTGTACACTCCTCCGTTCTCGCGCATACCCGGGCTGTACCGGGTCAGGTAGCCGATGAACCTGTCGGGGGTCGAATACGCGGGGTGGAGAAGGAGAGGACCGATGTCGAATTCAAGCTTGTTCTCCACGACGTCGAAGACGTCGCGCGCCCGCCCCGGATCGGCCACGCCGCCGATCACCGCCCATGTCTGTGGATTGAGCCAGAGGCTCCCTTCGGCGTTCGCACTGCTCCCGATTCTCTCTCCCGAGTCTTTCGTCGCCCCGAAGTAATACCGGCCGTCCCACGCGAGGGAGTTGAGCTTCCCCCGGAGGATTTCCGCCCGTGACGCATACCGGCCGGCGCGGGGACCGTCTCCGCGGAGCAGGGCGAGAGCTGCAAAGTCAACGAGTATGCGGTGAAGGAAAAGACCGAGCCACACCGATTCCCCCTTCATGTCGAGCCCCACGGCGCTCAGCCCGTCGTTCCAGTCCCCCTCACCGATAAGGGGGAGACCCCGCGGGCTGAACCGCTCGAGAGCCTTTTCGATCGCGCGGACGCAGTGTTCATACATCGAGGCACCCGTCGCGTTGTCGACGAACGGCTCACGGCAATCGAAGACGGCGAGGTCCGCCGTCTCCTGGATATAGCCGTTCATCACATAGGGGAGCCAGAGGAGATTGTCGGAGATCCCGTTCCGGAGGCCGACCTCGGAGAGCGGGTGCCACCAGTGATAGACGGTCCCGTCCTCGAACTGGTGACGGGCATGGAGGAGAAGCTGCTCCTTCGTCCGTTCGGGATCGATCGGGAGCCAGAGCTGGCAGTCCTGGAGCTGATCGCGGAACCCGAACGCACCCCCCGTCTGGTAGTACGCGGTCCTCCCCCACATCCGGCCGGAGATCGCCTGGTATTTGAGCCAGATGTTCTCCATGAGGTCCATGGAGGGATCGGGGGTGGCGACATGCACAGTCCCCAGAAGCGCCCGCCACCTGGCGGCAACTTCTCCGAGCGCGCTCTCCGCGGCGGCGGGGGACGTGAACTGTGCGACAAGGTTCTCCGCTTCCGGCTTCGTCGAGGCGCAGCCGAGCGTGTAGACGATCTCCTTCGTTTCCCCCGGTTTCAGGACGACCGCGTTGTGAAGGCTGGCGCACGGATCAAGCCAATTTCCGGACCTCTTCTTCAGCCTCTTCATACGCACGCCCGCGGGACTGGCGACGGCGCCGTAACGCCCGAGGAACGACTCCCTGTCCGTGTCAAACGAGACGGGCTTCAGGCTCGACGAGTGGAACGCGACGTACGGCCATTCCGTGTTCCAGTGCCCTCTTCCGGTCGGCACTTCCCAGAGACGCTTCGTCGCATATATTGTGCGGGCCCGTTCGTCGTACGCAGTCTCGATGAACGACCTGTGAAACTCCCGGTGCCAGTCGGGCGCCTGCCCGAGACCCCATTCCATGTAGGTGTAGAAATTCAACTTGCGCACACGGCGGGAGACATTGCGGACCTTCAGCTTCCACACTTCGAGGGGGGCGTCGTTCGGCACGAACATCAGAAGGGAGGTTTCAATGCCGAAGTTCTTCGATTCGATGACCGTGTAGCCGATGCCGTGGCGGCACCTGTAGGAATCCGGAGCGGCGCAGACGGGCTTCCATCCGGCCGACCAGAGGTTGTCCTTCTCGTCCCGGATGTAAATGAATTTTCCCCATTCGTCCCTGACCAGATCCTGTTCCCACCGGGTCAGGCGGTTGAGCTGGGCGTGCGCCCTCCAGCTGTACCCCCCGCCGGTCTGCGAGACGGTGAACCCGTAGTCGCCGTTGCTTATCACGTTGATCCAGGGACGCGGAGTCGCGGGCGTCGTTATGACGTACTCCGTCCCGTCCTGCGAGAACGAGCCGTACCTGGTCCTGAAGTTGCTCATCGGTCCGGTGTGTGTCAGAACGATACGCCGAATGTCAGAAGCTGCGTGTAATCCAGCCGTCCGTGGTCGGCCCAGGCGTAATCGAAGGAGATTTTCACGTCGTCGAGCGAGTAACGGATCCCCGCACCGAGCGTCAGCCCCACCTCGGAATCCTGCAGAAAGAGGTTCTGGTATCCTCCCCGGACGGCGAACGTGTCGAAGAACAGCCACTCGGCACCGAAGCTGACGCTCTCATTGTTGTCGCTCGGATGGTAGGCGTCGATCTCCAGGTGCAGCATGTTGTTCTGATCGACGGCGACGGGGAGGCCGATCCCGACCCGGAAGAGTATCGGGAGGGGAAAATCGAGCGTGTTGATCTCGCCCGGTATTTCCGGGTTGTCGCCGTTGATGAGCTTGTTCTGGTCGTAAAGAATCCTCAGGTCGCGGCCGTTAAACTGGGGACGCGTACCGAAATTCGATATGCTCGCGCCGATGTGGAGCCCGTTCGGCGAAATCCTGTAGAGCGTGCCGACGTCAATCGCGAACCCGGTCATCGCGCTGTGCCAAATCGTCTCCTGGAGGTATTTGAACTGCACGCCGACAGAGAACCGCTCGGAGATCTCCCTGCCGTAGCCGATGCCGAAGGCAATATCGGTCACGTTGTAGTTCTCCCCCGTGCCGAGCGGCTGGTCGACCGTCCGGACCGCGATGTCGCCGGAGTTGAGTGCGGTGACCGAGCCGTAGAGATTCCCGAAAT
>PMJQ01000168.1 GCA_003157485.1 Ignavibacteriota bacterium | reverse complement strand
GCAAAAATATACCGGATCCTCTCGAGAGAGCCCTCGATCACCATCCCCACGGTCTTGGCGTACACGTCGAGCACGACGATCGCGTTGACGGACGAATCCGTCGTCGTCGCCGCACGCAGCCGCTCGGCGATGGCGACGTTGATGATCTGCATTTCCTCGTAAATCCGCATCAGCCCGTCAAGTTCAAGGTCCGTCCGCACCCCCTCCTTTCTCAGAAAGTACTGCGCCAGGAGGTACATCGACGTCGCCCGGTAGACGGTTTCCTCATTGCTCGCCAGCGGGAGGTGAAAACGCGCCATGGGACGGAGGAGTGAAGTATGCGGACATCCGCTGGCCGCGATGACGAGCCCCATCAGCGAGCTGATCCCTCTCTGCGCAGTTGTATTCTGTGTGATCGTCCGCTCGTCCGTGATGACCTCCAGATCCACTCTCTCGTGCGAGAGGAGTCCGTCAAACCTCTGCACAAGGTTGACGAGCCGGAGAGCGAGCGGACACTCGGGATGCTCATCAACTTTCAGGGGGCAATTCGGACACTGATGGAAATCGAGACGCGTCCACGGGGGGATAACGTCAGGAGTATTTCCACGCAGTTCCAGCGTTTCCGGATCGAGGCGGAGAACGAAGCTCTCCTCGGATCCATCCGGAAGCCTGAAATTATAATTCACCGCAAAATCTTTGACCATAACGGACCGTCGCTGGGCTATGTGACCCCACCTACGTGGCGGAGAAAAGACTCTGATTTGGCGCGACAAGAACATACATTTCGGGCCTTTCATAATCAAGAGTCCGGAAGCTGGCGTGTGCTACTCTCCGGTCGAGAAGTACTCCCTGATCTTCGACGCTATCTTCACACCCACGACTTCTTCAAGCTGTTCGCCCGTCGCGAACTTCACCCCCTGGACCGAACCGAAGGCCTCGAGAAGCTCTTTCGCACGCTTTTTCCCCACCCCGTCTATGAGGTCCAGCTCGGTCTGCAGCGTACGCTTCGCGCGCAATGTGCGGTGGTACGTGATGGCAAACCTGTGTGCTTCATCGCGGATCTGCTGGAGGAGACGAAGGCCGGACGACGTCTTTGCGATGAGCTCGGGGTCGCTCCGCCCGGGGAGGAACACTTCCTCGAGCCGCTTGGCGAGACCGATCACGGGCTGTGAGCCGATCCCCAGTTTCTGCAGGACCTCAACCGCGCTCGAAAGCTGGCCCTTGCCGCCGTCCACGACGATGAGATCGGGGAGCTCACCCTGTTCTTCGAGCACCCGCGTGTAACGCCTCTCGACGATCTCGCGCATGCTCGCAAAATCGTCGGGGCCGGAGACCGACTGGATCTTGAACTTGCGGTATTCCCCCGTCCTCGGTTTCCCGTCGACAAAGACAACCATGGACGCAACGGGGTCGCTCCCCTGTATATTGGAGTTGTCGAAGCATTCGATCCTTCGCGGGACCTTTTCCAGGCCAAGGTCCTTCTGGAGCGCGAGGAGGGGATGCGGGACGTAGTCCGCCCGTTTCATCTTCTGTATCTTCAGCTCGTCGAGGAGAAACCGGGCGTTGCTCTTCGTGAGGCGCACGAGCTTCGCTTCTTCCCCCTCCTCCGGGGCGACGATGGAGACGCCGTCCCCCCGCCGCTCCCCCAGCCACCGCGTGATCGCCCCGGTGTCGTCAAGAGGCGTCTGAACGACAATCTCGCTCGGAATGTCCTCCGCGTCGAGATAGTACTGCTGGAGCAACGCCTCCAGGATCTCCCCTTCCGGCTTTCCTTCGACGTTTCCCATGTAGTAGTGCTGACGTCCCACCATCTTCCCGTCGCGGAGCTTGAATATCACGCCGCACGCGTCGTCGCCGTCGGCGGCAAACGCCATGATGTCCCTGTCCGTGGCATCCAGATCGACGGCCTTCTGACGCTCGCTGTACGCTTCAAGCCCCTTGATCCTGTCCCTGATGACCGCGGCTTCCTCGTACCGGCGGGCGGCGGCGTGCAGCTCCATCTCCCCTTTCAGCGAGCGTATCAGCGTCCCGGTTTTCCCCCGCAGAAGCGAGGCGACCTGGTCGATCATCGCGTTGTATTTCTCCTGCGTGACGAGTCCCTCGCACGGCCCCTCGCATTTTTTTATGTGGTAGTCCAGACAGACTTTGAACTTCTTCTTCCCGATCGCCTCCGCGTCGATAAAGAAATTACAGCTCCTGATCATGAATATGTCCCGTATCGCCTTGAGTGCGGAGCGGACGTTTTTCACGTCCGTGTAGGGGCCGAAATACCGGGAGCCATCGCGCCGGACCTGCCGCGTGATGAAGACCCGCGGGTACGGCTCTCCCGTGATGACGATGTAGGGGTAGCTCTTGTCGTCCTTGAGGCTGACATTGTACCGGGGCCGGTACTTCTTGATCAGGTTCGCTTCCAGAATCAGCGCCTCGACCTCGGTATCCGTCACGATCACTTCGAGGTCCGTGGCCTTCGAGAGCATCTGTTCGATCCGCGGGCCGAGTGAACGGGATTTCTGGAAGTACTGGCGGACCCGGTTCCGGAGATTCTTCGCCTTCCCGACGTAGAGGACCTTCCCCCCTTTGTCCTTGTGCTGGTATACGCCGGGGGCGGCAGGGAGGTTTTCGAGCTTCTCGGGGAGTGCGACGTCCTCCTTGGTGATCCGTATGTTCAGCAAGGGCGGGATCACGGCACTCACTTAACGAGCATCATTTTGCGCACAGCGGTAAGCGTTCCGCTTCCCGGCGGCTGGATTTCGACGCGGAAGAAATACACGCCAGACGCTCTGGCCGTTCCGTCAAACCGGACGCTGTACTCGCCGGGGCCCTGACGGGCGTCGACGAGCGTCGCCACGCTGCGCCCGAGGATGTCATATACCGCGAGTCTGACTCCCGACGCCGCGGCGCTCTTCGATACGGTCCCCGGAACACTGTACGCGATCGTCGAGCCTGCATTGAACGGGTTCGGATAATTCTGCATCAGCGAGAACGACAGCGTTGAGCCGGGCCCCGGGGGAGCGGCTATCGGCTTCCCCGGCTGGTGGAGCACCCAGCCGTCGGGATCAAGCACGATGCTGTCGGGCTTCACCGGAAAGGCAATCGAGAAATCCTGCGTCCTGAGGCTGTCCCTGACGGTCAGCGTCGTGTCGCCCGTCCCGGTGTAGACGCGGACCTGCAGGGGCATCGTGTAGACCGGCCAGCCGGGATCCTGCTGCTGGGCGATGCGAAGCGTGAGCGTGGCGTCCCCCCAGACAAAGGAGGCCGCATAGACCGGCCAGCCGGGCCCGTAGATCCATTCATTGAAAAACCACGACATGTCCCCCCCCGTGACCGACTCCACCGCCGCCTGGAAGTCGGCAGTCACCGCGCTCTGTTCAGAATGGAGCCGGCGCCATGCACGCAGCGACCGGAAGAATGCGGAGTCTCCGATCGCACCGCGGAGCCCGTGAAGAGCCCACGCCCCCTTCGTATACACCAGCTCGTCGAAGAGATACAGACCCTGTCCCTCCGGATCATACACGGCGCCGGCCCAGGAGCCGAGGTTGAACCCGAGCTGACTCTGCATGAAGCCGCGCAGGGCGACGGGCCCTCCCAGCGACTCGTGCCAGAGCGCCTCGCCGTACGTGGCGAATCCCTCGTTGAGCCAGATATCGGGCCACGTGCCGCACGTGACGAGATCTCCCCACCACTGGTGCGTCAGCTCGTGGACAACAACGTCCTGATCCGTCTGGAGAGCCTCGTGGATCGTCGTGATCGTCTGATGCTCCATTCCCCCGTACGCAAACGGGGTCACGCACGCCATTTCGTATTTGTCCCAGGGGTACGGTCCGAAGAGTTTTTCGAGGTTTGCGATCATCTGCTCCACCGTGGGGATGAACGCTCCGGTCGCCGCGGTGTCCCTCGGCCATGCGAAATATCCGACCGGGATCGAGTCTCCCGGCGCGCGCGCGAGCATCCGGGACGATTCCGCGAATCTCGAGACCGTCGCGCACATGAGGTACGACGCGATCTGGTGAGATTCCTTCCAGTGCCACGTGAAGGTCCCGTCGCCGTTGTCAACAATCCCCAGGAGCTTTCCGTTCGATGCGGCGGCATACCCCGCGGGGACAGTGATGCTGATTTCGGACGTGGATTTCTCCCACGGCTCGTCGTAGCAGGGCATCCAGCACCGCGCATCGCTCGGTTCGGACATCGTGTAACCCAGGTTCGCGGGGAGGCCGGGGATTGTGTCGTGGAAGTAATAATAGCCCAGGCGGTCAGAGGCACGGGGTATGCCGGGGAACCTGCGGTATGCGATAGTGAGACGGACGGTGTCCCCCGCCTCTCGCACGGAACCGAGGCGGACGGTAAAGCGCTCGGCCGCGTCGTCCTCTCTGAACGGCAGTTGTATGCCGTCGACGCTCACGGAATCGATCCGGAGCGCGAGCTGGTAGAGGAGGACCGAGTCGGCGGCCGACTTCATCACGAGCGTGATCCGGTTCCGCCCGGCAAAGCTCTCGTTTTCCATTGCCAGATTCAGGTCGAGAGCGTAACTCACGACATGAAATGCGGGATTCACGGGTGCGGAACGGACCTCATGGCGCCGCTTCGCGAAGGCAACCGCGCCCCCGGACGCGTTGAAGCTCCCCTGTTTTTCGAAACCCTGCCGGCGCACCTGGGCCGATGCGTTCACCGTACAGAGCAGGCACACGAGCGCCAGAGCGATCAGGAGGCATTCCCTGCGGCGATCGCCTCTCAATTCCCACCCCGTCTCAACGGCCGTACCCCTGATGGTCGAGCCACTCCCTGTCCCCGCGCCATCCCGTGCGGACCCTGACATGCAGATCGAGGAAGACTTTATGGTCCAGGAACCTCTCGATGTCCCTCCGGGCGAGCTCGCCGATCTCCTTGAGCATCGCCCCTTTTTTCCCGATGAGGATCCCCTTCTGGGAGTCCCGTTCGACGTACACATCAGCGCTTATAAACCACTTCTGCGACTTCTGACGCGCCGCCGGCTCGGGCTCACCCTCGGCGGCCGCACCTCGCTCGATGAATTCCGTGATCTCGACAGTCGTCGAGTACGGGACCTCCTCCTGGCAGCGGATAAATATCTTTTCCCTGATGATCTCGGCCACGAAAAAGCGATCGTGATGCTCGCTCACGATGTCGGCGGGATACAGGGGAGGATGAACGGGAAGGTCCGAGGAGACGGACGCCATCAGCGCGGCGGTCCCTTCGAGCGTGAGCGCCGAAACGGGGAAGATCTCCCTGAACGGGTGCCGGGCAGCGTACTTTTCGATGAGGGGGAGGAGAAGGGGCTTCTCGACGATGTCGACCTTGTTCAACACGAGGTACACGGGGCGCGACTGCGACGGGAGCCCGGCAAGTATCGAGTCTTCCTGCGCGTCCCCCTCACGGGGCTGTTTCGAGGCATCGACCATGAAGAGGATCACGTCGGCGTCCCCCACGGCGGACGCGGCGGAGTCCATCATCGCCTCGTGCAGGGCGTAGCGCGGCTGTATGATCCCCGGAGTGTCGAGGAAGACCGCCTGGTAGGCGTCCGTCGTCATTATCCCGAGTATCCTGTGGCGGGTGGTCTGCGGCTTCTTCGTGACGATGGAGATCTTCTGCTGCAGGAGCCCGTTCATCAGCGTGGATTTTCCGACGTTCGGTTCTCCGATAATCGCAACGTAGCCGCACCGGAATGCGGGCGATATGGGGGGAGAGACTGTCGTCAAGACGGAAAGCCCCGTCCTGCGACGGGGCTTGGTGGTTGGGTCATTGCAGGCATTCCCCGGCGGAGCGGCGGCGCTTCACGGGAACAACGCGGCCGCCCGGCCTTTACAGCGCCTCCTCTCCGCTCTCGCCCGTGCGAACGCGGATGACATCGTCAACGGGGTAGACGAATATCTTTCCGTCCCCCACCTGGCCGGTCTTCGCAGCCTTGATTATCGTATCGACGACCTTGTCGAGAGCCTTGTCGGAGACGATGACCTCAAGCTTGATTTTCGGAAGGAAATCTATCTGGTATTCCGAACCCCTGTAGAGCTCGGTGTGCCCTTTCTGCCGGCCGTACCCTTTGACCTCCGTGAGCGTCATCCCCTTGACGCCGATCTCCGCGAGCGCTTCGCGCACGTCGTCTATCCTGAAGGGGCGGATGATGGCTTCGATTTTTTTCATGGCGGCGGTTCCTACCTTCCGTGACACTGTTTGTATTTTTTCCCGCTCCCGCATGGACAAGGATCGTTCCGCCCCACTTTCTCACCCACCTGCACCGGCTGGGGTTTCCCCGCTCGTGAAGGATCCCCCGCCGCACCCGGCACCGGCTCCCGATTCGCCTGAAAGCCCATCCCCAGCGCCGAATCGTGCGTCGTACGGACAGCCTGCGGAGGCCGCTGGGGCCCCCGGATCGGCAGCTCCTGCGTCTGGGCGGGGAAGAGCCTGAAGACCGTCGTGACGATCTCGGTGTCGATGATATCGATAAGCTCCATGAACATCCGGAATCCCTCGGTCTTGTACTCAACGAGTGGATCCTTCTGACCGTACGCACGGAGGTGAATTCCCTCCTTCAGGTCGTCCATCTCGCGCAGGTGGTCTTTCCACTTCTCGTCGATCACCTGGAGCACCACCATCTTCTCGATCCGCCCCATGACCTCGGCGCCGAGCCGTTCCTCTTTCCGCCTGTAGAACTCCGCGGCGCCGGCGTTGATCGCCGCCCTGACGCCGTCGGGACCCTTCTTCTGGAATTCCTCCGGGGTGAAATTGATGTCCAGGAGAAGCTGCGTCCGGAGCTCCATCTGCAGCCCGGCGATGTCTCCCTCCTCGTAGTACTTCTCCACCGTCTTCGACGCGAACGTATCGACGAGGTCAAGGACCTCATCCTTCAGGCGCTCGCCGAGAAGCGCACTGCGCCGGCGCGCATAGATCACCTCCCGCTGCTGGTTCATCACGTTGTCGTATTCCAGCAGGCGCTTCCTGATGCCGTAGTTGTTTTCCTCGACCTTCCGCTGCGCGCGCTCGACGGAACGGGTGATCATCGAGTGCTGGATGACCTCTCCTTCCTTCAGCCCCATCCGTTCCATGATCGAGGCGATCCTGTCGCTGCCGAAAAGCCGCATCAGGTCGTCTTCCAGGGAAAGGAAAAAGAGCGAGGATCCGGGATCACCCTGCCTGCCCGCGCGGCCGCGGAGCTGCCTGTCGATGCGTCTCGCTTCGTGACGCTCCGTCCCGACGATGTGCAGCCCCCCCGCTTCCCGCACACCCGGTCCGAGCTTGATGTCGGTTCCGCGGCCGGCCATGTTCGTCGCGATCGTGATGACGCCGGGGAGCCCCGCGTTCGAAACGATTTCGGCCTCCCGCTGATGCTGCTTCGCGTTCAGGACGTTGTGCGGGACGTTCTTCCGCTTCAGCATGCGGCTTATCGTTTCGGAGACCTCGACGCTCGTCGTGCCGACGAGGACGGGGCGCTTCTCCGACCGCATTTTTTCGATCTCCTCGATGACCGCATTGTACTTTTCCCGCTTCGTCTTGTAGATCACGTCGTTGACGTCGTCGCGGACCATGGGCTTGTTTGTCGGCACGACAACGACATCAAGCTTGTAGATGTCGAAGAACTCCGCGGCCTCAGTCTCCGCCGTCCCGGTCATCCCCGCCAGCTTCTTGTAGAGGCGGAAATAATTCTGCAGCGTGATCGTGGCCAGCGTCTGCATGTCGCGCTCGACCTTCACCCCCTCCTTGGCCTCGATCGCCTGGTGCAGGCCGTCGGAATAGCGCCGGCCGGGAAGGAGCCTCCCCGTGAACTCGTCGACGATCTGGACCTTGCCGTCGTCGGTCACCACGTATTCATCGTCCTTCGAGTAGAGGGAATAGGCCCGCAGGAGCTGCGACACCGTGTGGATCCTGTCGCTCCGCTCGGAATACAGGAGATTGACTTCGTCCTTGCGGCGGAGCACCTCGTCTTTTGAAAGGGATGCGTCGCTCTCGATGACGCTGTGCTCCGTCCCGAGATCGGGGAGGACGAAGAAGTCCCTGTCCCCGACGATCGGAGTCAGGTACTCGCGTCCCTTCTCCGTCAGGTTGATCTGGTGATTCTTCTCGTCGATGGCGTAGTACAGCTCGTCGTCGATTTCGTGCATCCGCCTGCTCTGGTCGCGCAAATACTCGTTTTCCGTCTCGAGGATCAGTTTCTTCGTCGACGGATCGGACATCATCTTCAACAGCTTCGGATGCTTCGGGAGCCCACGGAACGCCCGGAGCAGGTTCACCCCCGCTTCCTGTTCCTTCCCTTCCGCGATCAGCTTCTCTGCGTCGGAGACGATCTTCGAGACGAAGTTCCGCTGCGCGGTGACGATCCGCTCGACGGGGGGCTTCATTTCATTGAATTTATGGTCTTCGCTCTTTGTGGGACCGCTGATGATAAGCGGCGTGCGGGCCTCGTCGATGAGGACGGAATCGACCTCGTCGACGATCGCATAGTAATATTCCCGCTGGACGAGGTCGATTTTGTCGACGACCATGTTGTCGCGGAGATAATCGAATCCGAATTCGTTGTTCGTGCCGTAGGTGATGTCGCAGGCATATTCCTTCCGCCGCTGGAAGGAGTCCATGGAATTCTGTATGCACCCGACGGTAAGGCCGAGAAATTCGTAGACCTTTCCCATCCAGACGCTGTCACGTTTGGCCAGATAATCGTTGACGGTGACCAGGTGCACGCCGCGCCCCGGGAGCGCGTTGAGGAATATCGGCATCGTGGCGACAAGGGTCTTCCCCTCGCCCGTCGCCATCTCGGCGATTTTGCCCTCATGGAGAACCATGCCGCCGATAAGCTGGACGTCAAAGGGGACCATGTCCCAGACGCTCGTGTTGCCGAGAAGGTCAAACGACGTCCCGACGAGCCGGCGGCAGGCGTCTTTGACGGCCGCAAAGGCCTCCGGAAGGAGATCTTCCAGCATTCCGGTCGTGATCTCGTCCCGTTCCTTCTCGAGAACGGCGATATCATCGAGGAGCCGTTCCCTCACCGGGGGCTCAACGTCCTGCTGCAGCTCAGCGCGTTTGGCGGCAAGCCCTTCCTCCGTTTCCTTCAGGGCCTCCTGTATGCGGGCGCGGAATTCCGACGTCTTCCCCCGGAGCTCGTCATCGGTGAGCTTGCCGTACTCTTCATAAAAGGCGTTGATCTCGTCCACGAGGGGCCGGAGAGCCCTGACGTCTTTCTCGTGTTTGCTGCCAAACAGTTTCTTCAGAACTCCAAGCATCGTACACCGGGTTATGGTAGGGAGCTGAAAATGCCCTGTAATATAAAGAGAAAACGCATTGCAATCAATATTTGCTTTTCAGCGTAATTCGCATAAACTGATGGAATGAAGACACTCGCCGCCGCGCTTTCATTTGTTTTTCTCGCAGGATGTGCTCCCGCAGTCTCTCCTGAACGGTCCTCCCCTCCCACTGCGAGGCTCCCGAGCGTCTCGCCGTACCCGGCGCTTAAGCGCTCGATCGACGAGCTTCTGCCGGACTCTCTGTTTCCCCCATCCAACGCCGCCGTCAGGATCATCTCCCTGACCGAAGGGGAAACGCTGTATGACCTGAACGGCGACCTGGCGCTCACGCCAGCATCCAACCAGAAGCTCTTCACCACCGCGTGCGCGCTCGCCGGGCTCGGGCCGTCCTACCAGTTCCGCACGCGCGTCTTTCTTGACACGGCGGCGCCGCCGAGGATCATACTCCGGGGCTCGGGAGACCCGCTCCTCTCGACGAAGGATCTCGATACGCTCGCGGCGGCGGTACGGGCCGCTGCACCTGCGGCGTCCTCCTGGACGATCGCCGGAGATCTGTCGTTGTTCGATGATCTCAGCCGGGGATCGGGCTGGGCATGGGATGACGAACCTGACCCCACGGCGATGTTCATCTCCCCCCTTTCGCTGAACGGCAACACGGTGCGGGTCCTCGTGCGCCCGGGAAAATCGCCGGGCGATACCGCGCGCGTGGAGGTTGATCCCCTCACCTCCTATGTGCAGGTCGAGAACGCGGCGGTCACCGACACTGCGGGCTCTAAGAGCAGAATTGACGTCTCACGGAACTGGCGGGAACACCTGAACTCGATTACCGTAAAGGGGACGATTTCCCCGCACGATACAACTGTCGAAGCCCTGCTGAGCGTCACCGACCCGCACTGGTACACGCTCACCGTCCTGCGGGAAAAACTGGAAGGATGGGGTCTCCGGTGCAACGGGATACTTCTTGACACCGTTCCCCGCGGCGTGCCGGAGATCGCCCGCCGTGTGCACAGGCTCGATTCAGTCCTGACATATATGGATATCACAAGTGACAACCTCTCTGCGGAAAATGTCCTGAAAGCTCTCGCCGCCGAAAAAACGGGGATCCCGGGAACCGCCGCTGCGGGGGGGCAGATCGTGAAGGAGTTTCTCGAGACGATCGGGATCGATACGACACGCGTCGTCGTCGCGGACGGATCCGGCGTTTCGCGCTATAACCTGACCTCCGCGCGTGCGATAACCACGCTCCTCGCGGCAATGAAGAGGAGAACCGACCTCTACACGTGCTGGTACCGCATGTTCCCCGTCGCCGGCGTAAGCGGCACCATAACGGGAAGGATGCGCGGATCTCCCGCACAGGGGAACCTGAGGGGAAAGACAGGGACGCTGGAGGGGGTATCATCCCTTTCGGGATATGTCACAACCGCGGATGGAGAGGAACTCGCCTTTTCCATACTTATGCAACACTTCCCCGCCAGGGCGCGCGATTACCGGCACGTGCAGGACCGGATCGGAGCGTACCTGGCAGGGTTGAAGAGAAGCGCTTTCTAATCAGCGGAACGGAATCTGACGTCACCGCCGGATGTATGCGCGTGGATCGTGTTTCCCCCTCCGTTGAGCGTCCCATGGACACGGCTCTCGTCGATCTGACCGGAAATCGTCACCGGAAAGTCGAAGTGGACGCTTCCGCCGCTCGTCGCCGCGTCGATAGTCGCGGTCACACTTTTTGACACGACGATTTCGATATCCCCCCCCGAGGTCTCGGCATAAACACCCTTGTTCTGTCCCCTTACTTTCACGTACATGCTCCCCCCGGAGGTCTCGGCCCGCACTTTTCCTTCCACGTCGCTTATTTTCACGTCGCCGCCCGACGTCCCCAGATCGACGTCGCCGGTGATCGCACTGACGTTGATCTCTCCTCCTGAAGTCCTCATGTGAAGCGCCCCTGTGCATCTTTCCGCCTCGACGTTGCCGCCGGAGGTCTCCAGGTCGATCTCCCCCTCGGTCCCGCCGATGGAGACGTTTCCGCCGGACGTCTTGCCGTTGACCTTACCCTTCACGTCGCTGACATCGATATTCCCCCCGGCGGTGTGCATCTTCACGGAAAAATCATGAGGGATGGACACGGTGTATTCCACGTCGATATCCACGGAATTCCAGAACCATGATCCCCCGTTGTGCATTTTCCCCTTCACATCGACGTTGTTCCCCGATTGTTCCGCAGTGATCTCGAAGTTGTCGATGTCCCTGTCCCTCCCCCGCAGTTCCGCGACAACGGAGACCTCATTGGAGGAGGTACCCAGAATCTTGACAGAGCCGGCATCCGTCCCGAGCGAGAACGTCCCGCCGGGCGACACCTGGAATTTCTTCTCGAATTTCTTCTGTCCCGGCAGGGCCGTCCCGGCGATGATAAGAACCAGGACTACCAGAGATGGGATGCGTCTGAGAGTGTTCATGTGAGTCCTCCGTGAGGGTATGGGTGACCGCTATACCAGTTAGACGACCTCCCCGTTTGAAAGGTTGCAGGGGCGCTTTGCATTTCGGGGCTGATTTGGTTATTTTTTATCAATCTGATCATCCCATCTCCCGATCGAATGACGAACCACACGCTCCCCTCTCTCCTGGTGCTGATGCTCATCGCAGGCTGTTCAAAAAACGGCGGTCAGGCCCCCGCAACAGGTACGCCGCCGGAAGCGGGAAAAACTCCGGCCGCGGAGGCACACGCTCCCGTCTCCACGGCGCCGCGCCCGTCGTTCAGGGGTGACAACGCGTTCGCATTCCTGACGGCGCAGACCGCATTCGGCCCGCGAAACCCGGGCTCCGCCGGTCACCGGGAATGCCTCGCATACCTCGTTTCAGCGCTCCGCCCGCTGGCAGACGACGTCCGGCTCCAGGAATTCACGCACAACGGATACGGCGGCGAGCAGCTCCGGCTCACAAACGTTATCGCAAGCTACAGGCCCGCGGACAGAACGAGGATCCTCCTGTGCGCGCATTGGGACACCCGTCCCCGGGCGGACCAGGATGAAACGCGGAGCAAGAGGAATGATCCCATACTCGGCGCGAACGACGGGGCGAGCGGCGTGGCGGTGCTCCTCGAACTCGCGTCGATGTTGAAGAAGAGCCCCCCGCCCGTCGGCGTGGATATTGTGCTCCTTGACGGCGAGGACTACGGCAAGGAGGGGGATCATGCGAGCTACCTTCTGGGCTCGCGGTACTTCGCGGAGCACAAGGCGGAGGATTACCTCCCCCGGTTCGGCATACTCCTTGACATGGTCGGGGACAAATTTCTCGATCTGCCCAGGGAGCAGTATTCGGTCAGGTACGCGCCGGACGTCGTCGACATGGTCTGGAAAACCGCCGCGTACCTCGGCGTGACCCAGTTCCACGACGAGAAAGGCGAGGAGATCATGGATGACCACCTCCCCCTGAATGAAGCCGGCATTCAGACCATTGACATTATCGACTTCAACTACCCGGACAACACGAACAGGTACTGGCACACCCACCAGGATACCCCCGAGCACTGCAGCGCGGAAAGCCTCGGCGCCGTCGGATCCGTACTCGCCGCGGTCGTCTACGCACAGGTCCCCTGACCGATGGGGCGGCCGCACATCGAACTGGCGGTTTCCGCGGAGAGCTCGGCGTTTGACGCGATCACGGGGTTCCTTTCCCTCGAAGGTTTCCAGGGATTCTGGGAAGACGGCGGCACGCTCCGGGCGTACATCAGCGAAGAAGGATGGGATGCCGGACGCCTCGACGCCATCCGCGAGAGCCTGACACGGATCACCGGCTCTTTTTTGCTCCCCCCTCCCGCACTGGCGCTCACGAGCGTCGCCTATCAGAACTGGAACAGAACGTGGGAAGAGACGATTCGTCCGATCCGGGTGACGGAGAGAATCGTCGTCGCCCCCACATGGCACCCGTTCGCGGGCCGGAAGGATGAGATCGTCCTGACGATCGACCCGAAGATGTCATTCGGCACCGGATACCACGAATCAACTCGTCTCATACTCGGGCTCATCGAATTGCGCATGACCCCGGGGGTCCGTTTCCTTGACGCCGGAACCGGCACGGGGATACTCGCCATCGCCGCCGTGCGCCTCGGCGCCGCATCGGCGGTGGGATTCGACACGGACGAATGGTCGTTCGAGAATGCGCTTGAAAACGTCCGCCTGAACGGCGTCGCCGACCGCATTGCGATACGGCGGGGGGACATAGCGGTCGTCACCGAATCCGCGTTCGGCCTCATCGCCGCGAACATACAGAAAAACGTCATCGAGGAAATGCTCCCCGGGCTCGTATCCCGGCTCGCCCCGGCGGGGACGCTCCTTCTCTCCGGACTGCTCTCAGGAGACGCCGGACCGATCGGACGGACGCTCGGAGAGGCGGGACTCTCGATCACCGAAGAGCGGCGCGACGGGGAGTGGATTGCGCTCGCCGCGGCACGATCATGACCGTCGCGGTAATCGACATCGGGACGAATACCGTCCTGCTCCTCGTCGCGGAGATTGACCGGGAGGGGAAGATCAGGCCTCTCGTGTACGAACAGCGCGTCCCCAGACTGGGGCGCGGGGTAGATGCAGCCGGGGCGCTCGACCGGGAAGCCATGGAGCGCGTGACGGACGTCCTGAAGGAGTACCGGGGTCTTATCACGCGGCACGCCCCGGACGCCATCGCAGTCTGCGGAACAAGCGCGGTCCGCGACGCCGCCAACCGGGGGGAGTTTGCGCACCTGGTGCGGGAGGAGTCCGGTTTTGATCTGGAGATACTGAGCGGGGATGAAGAGGCGCTCCTGACGTACCGTGGAGGTGTGAGCGGCGCGGAGAGTGCAGGGCGCTATACCGTCGTCGACATCGGCGGAGGGAGCACCGAGATCATCACGGGAGACGTCCGAAACATCGACGAACGGATCAGCCTCGACATCGGCTCGGTCCGTCTTACCGAGCGGTGCCTGAGGCACGATCCCCCGACGGGCGCCGAACTCGAGGGGGCGATCGAGATAGTCGAGAACGAGATCGCCCGCGCTTCCCGGTTCGCGTTTGCCGGCTCGATTCTCGTCGGCGTCGCCGGAACGGCGACGTCACTCGCGGTCCTTGCACAGGGGCTGAAAACGTTCAACGCCGCCGCGGTGACGAATTACCTCCTCACGCGCGAAACAGTCGAATCGCTTTTCACGACGCTCCAGAGGATGCCGTCGGGAATGATACGGGGGCTGTCGGAGGCGATGGAGGGGCGAAACGATGTGATCGTCGCGGGGACGCTCATCGCCCGCGAGATCATGGCACACTTCAGGTTCGATGCCATGCGCGTGAGCGAGCGGGGGCTGCGGTACGGGGTCGCGCTCCGCGAGGCGGAGCGGCTGCAGGGATAGCGGTCGGTCAGGGAACCCGATTCCTCAGCATCTTTCCGACGACGAGCCCAAGCTTCTCCACCGCATATGCGACGTCTTCCATCGTGTTTCCCCGGCCGAACGAGAACCGCAGCGTCGCTTTCGCCGTGTTCTCATCCCTCCCCATCGCGCGAATGACGTGCGACGGCTCCAGGCTCCCCGACGTGCACGCGGACCCGCTCGTGACGGCAATCCCCTCGAGGTCCATGCTCATGACGAGCATGTCCCCTTCCAGGGGATACTCCGCCGCGCCGAACGAGACGTTCAGTATGTGGGGGAGGCGCGGGGCGGGATCGCCGTTGACGATGATGCCCGGGAACAGGTGACGCAGGCGTCCTTCCATGGCGTCGCGAAGCGCACGGAGCCGGACGGACTCCTCTTCCATTTCCAGCAAGGAAAGCCGGAAGGCCTCCGCAAACCCTATCGCCAGAGGGACATTCTCCGTCCCGGGCCTCCGTCCCCTCTCCTGACCCCCTCCGTGCAGGATCGCTTCGAGGGGGGTCCCCCGTTTGACGACGAGCGCGCCGATCCCTTTGGGACCATACATCTTGTGCGCCGAGAGCGACATCAGATCCGCACCGAGTTCCGTCATGTCGACGCGGATCTTCCCTGCGCTCTGAACGGCATCGGTATGCATGAGCGCCCCCGCACCGTGCGCCAGCGCGGCGATCGCGGGAATGTCCGAAACTGTCCCCGTCTCGTTGTTTGCATGCATGATGCTCACAAGGGCAGTGCCTCCTCCAACTGCGTGCGCGAGCGCATCCATGTCGACGGCACCGCTCTCACGCACGGGGAGGAACGCCACGCGCTTCCCCTTCTCCGCCATGAGCCTGCAGGGCTCGAGGACCGCATGGTGCTCCGCCCGGGAGGTGACGATGCCGTCCCGGCCGGACGCGGCCGACATGACGCCCGCGATAGCCAGGTTGTCGGCCTCCGTTCCGCCGCTCGTGAATATGATCTCGGCGGGCTCCGCACCCACAGCCCCGGCCATGATCCCGCGCGCCCGCTCGAGCATCTCCCGCGCTTCCCTTCCGTAGGCATGGATTGACGACGCATTCCCGAACGTTCCGGAGAAGCAGGGGCGCATGGCGTCCATCACGCGGGGGTCCAGCGGCGTTGTGGCGGTATGGTCGAGGTAGACGCGTCGCATGAGGAACAATATACTTCCGGGGGGAGGGGTTGTCAACAGAAAGGCGGCCCTTGCGGGCCGCCTTCCGGTGGGTGGTGCGTGACGCGAACAGCTACTTCAGCATGAGCATCTTCTTGACGGACGTGAACGAGCCCGCCTGCAGCCTGTAGAGATAGAGGCCGCTGGCAACAGACTGCCCGTTGGCATCCTTCCCGTTCCAGACCACTCGGTACGTTCCGGCAGCCATGTCGCTGTTTGCCAGGGTGCTGACAAGCCGGCCGAGGACGTCATAGACTTCGAGCCTGACCGTCTCGTGCTGCGGCAGCGCAAACTCGATTGTCGTCGTCGGGTTGAATGGGTTCGGGAAATTCTGGTTCAGGGAATACGTCGTCGGCACTCCTCCAAGGGACTTGATCCCCGTAAACGTGATGTTGAGCGCCTTCTGCAGGAGGGCCACGGCGTATTTCGGATTGTGGACCCCGATGCTCCGGTCTTCCATGACGAACCAGTAATTCCAGATATCCCCGACCAACTTCTGGTTGAATTTCGTGGTCCCCGTATCTGCAAGCATCGTGATGACCTCGCCGGTTGCGTCGTGGGGAAGCCTTGCCTTCAGCTTGGCGAGAAGCCCCTGGATTTCGGTCTGGACTCCTTCGATCTTGCCGTTCCCGTCGTAGTCCGCCGCAGCCCTGATATCCGTGTACTTTGTGATCGGGCCGTGGCACGGCTGGCAGGCGAGGAGACCGCTGACAGTCGGATTCCCCACGCTGTCCACCATCGCCCATGTGTGGCCGGCCTGCGTCGGGTTCCCCGGGTTGGCGCCGGGAGCCATGTGGCACGTCACACACGCATCCGCCGCCGTTGCGTGTGTCATGAGACCGGCAAGCGTCGTGTCGCCGTAGGTGTACCCGTTCGAGCCGAAGTACATGTCGGCCTGCGGATTGTGGTGCGGGCCGAAGCGGTCGGAAAAGCCGTAGAATGGGCCCTTCGTCGTCACTTTGGCCTTCACGCTGTACCGCGAGTTGTGGCAGTTCATGCAGAGCTGGCCTATACCGCCCACGTTCGCCGGAGGAACGTAGCCGTTCCGGAGCGAATCGAGCTTCGTCGTGCGGAGCTGCATCGTGTGGGGATCGTGGCATGTGGGGCAGCCGATCTCCACGTTCCCGTCGTTCGTCGGGGAAAGCTGGCCGTTGACTGTCGTCGTGTCATAGGGGGCGTTCGACGCTTTGCCGGCCTTTATCCACGTGACAAACGCCGAACCGCTGTGGCAGGGATAGCAGCTTGTCTGCGCGGTGTGCGCTCCGTTCGGCAGCTTTGCGTGTGTTGACGTCAACCAGTAGGTCCCGAGCGCGTGGTGGCCGCCGATGGGGTTGGCGGCATGGCACTGCATGCAGGTATTGCTCTTTCTGCTTATGCCAAGCGGAGAGGCATGCGATGAGTGATAATTCGCCGGACCGTGGCATTCCTCGCAGCCGATATTCGACGTCGAGACAAGGTTTGCATAGGAGCCCGACAGCTGGTTCCAGTTTGTCGTATCACCGGTCCTGATGTACGATCCGGTCACTGAAGGGTTCTTTATCCAGGTTGTGTCCCAGGCGGGCGTCGCTCCGTTCGCCTGATGGGCAAGGTACCCGAAGTTGCCGTTGTTCGCCTTCTGATCCCAGCCCGTGGTGTGACACTTCACGCAGTTAGCGCCGTACGAGCCGACCGAATCCCCGCTCGTGGGATTGGGCTCGATCTCGAGCATGCCGGAAATTCCGCGGAGAAACATCGTGGCGTGATCGCTCGTCTTCCACTGGTTGTACGCCGTCTGGGCCTTGGGGATAACCGTATGGCAGAGCCCGCAGTCCGTTGCGACGGTCGATCCCTTGTAATTGCTCGCGGTGATGTTCTGCGTCAGCGTCTTGCCGCCGGCAACGAGTTGTATCGTATAGAGGCCTTCTGCATCGGGGATCAGCGTGTCGGCAATCGTGCTCGTCTGGCCGAAATTCGCCGTCGACCCTGTGGGCCTGGCAGTCACGCTCCAGGAGAACGATGAAACCGTGTTCGCTCCCGAGCCTGTCGTGTCCGCAACAAAATAGACCCTCATGCCGACGGGTACGACATTGAGACCCGATGATACCGGATTTGTTCCGGTGGCAGGTTTCAGCGCTCCGGTCCCGAACCGTGTCGGGTAGATGTTGTCGATCTTCAGGTTCACGACCTGTGCCGAGGCGGTAAACACCATGGCCACGAGAAGCAGGAACGTGATCAAGATCAGACAGGCAGTAGCAGCGCGTTTCATTGTCTGGTTCCTTGTTTTTTGGTGAAGGAGAGAACCCCGCAGGAGGGGCCAGGTGCAATTCTGTATTCTGAGCCATTACTGTCAATCGGCATGCCAGAGAACAGGACGAAGACAGGCAGGGAGTTCAATGCGGGGGCGGAGAAAACGTGCAGAAAATCTAATATTTTGATGGGTACTGATATGTAATGATTACATATTCAACGCAAAGTTGTGAAATTGAACAGTGTTCTTTTCAGAGATAAGAATAGCGTGGCATTATTAGGAAATTCGCCCCGAGGGGAGTCACGGGAAGAGGGGAAAACAGGGGGAAATGAGGGGGGGGGATCACCCCCCCCCTCCGGTTCGCGGATGAGCGAGCTTACCTGACTTCCTGGTCCTTGCGACGCTGCTGCGCTTCGCGCATCGCTTCACGAAGCTCCTTCTCAAACCGTCTTTCGAATACGAGCATCTTGGCGCGCTGTGTGGGCGACAGGATATCGGAGAGCCCGGAGAAGAAATTCCTCCGCTCCGTCACCAGCTTCTCATCGACGGCGGCAAGATCCGCAAACCCCTTTTCAAATTCACCGTCATCCGCCTTGTTGCGGACGAGTCGCTCGAGCCTGTCGAGGGCGTCGCCACGCTCCTTCATGAAGGCCCGGCGGGCGTTGTCGTGTTCGTTCATCCGCGCCAGGAACCGGACCGACTGATCTTCCTTCAGCTCGAGAACTTCGACGAGCCGAACCTTCCTGAGGTTTTCGATCCGGTCGGACGGACGTTCCGTCCCCTGCATATCCCCCGGATGGACTGTCTGCGCGCCGAGGAAAGCGGGAATGAGAAGAACGCAGGCAAGAGCACATCGCTGTAGAGTTTTCATGGCATCCTTTGTCCGTTCCCGTTGATTATTTGTGGTCCGTCGAAAGCACCGTCAGCACTGTGTTTGCGTCGCGGTCGGGAATCCCGTCGAGAGCGTCCCCCGCATTTCCGTTGTCGATGAAATACTCGGCGATCTGCTGCCGCGAGAATACGAACACGTCCGTCGCCACGTCCTCCACGGAAAGCGAGGGATCCGCGCGTGAGGGATCTATAAGAAGCGAGTCGATCATCGCCGGAGGGAGCGCAAGCACGACCTCGGCCACCGAGGGCTCACGGCGAGATGCGTCCGGGGCGATATAATGAAGCCCGACAAGGAACGACACGATCGCAACGACCCCCGGGATCGCCACGCGTCCCGCCCAGCTTATCGAGAGCGCCTTTCCGCTTGTGGCTTCGTCGATCCTGTTGTTTACCCTGACAATCAGATTCTGCCAGTAGGCGTCCGGGGGACGCGAGAGGGCATCCCCCTCCGCTCCCGCACGCTGACGTATTTCAGAGGTGAGCTCGCGCTCGGCCTCACCCGTGAGAGGGTTCTTCTCCATCCTGTATTTCATGGCGCATGTGCTCCCGCACTTTTCTCAAAGCATGAAAATAATTCGCCTTCAGCCCGCCGACGGACGTCTTCAACACGCGTCCGATTTCCTCGTATGTCATTTCGTCAAAATAGCGCATAACGAACACGGCCTTCTGTTTTTCCGGAAGCGTCGCGACCGCACGCTGGAGGGCGGACTCGGTTTCCGAATGCTCCAGATCCTTCTCCGGGTCGTCCTGAGACGGGAGAATCCGGCTCAGGAGTTCGCTCTCGTGAAGGTAATTCAGGACCTGACGTTTGCGCAGCGCGTTCAGAGACAGGTTGACGGCGATCCTGTAGATCCACGTAAAGAAACTCGAGTCGCCCCTGAACTCTCCCAGGGCAAGATATGCTTTGACAAACGTCTCCTGGACGACATCGTCCGCATCGTCGTGCGAACCGACGATCCGGCGGGCAACCCAGTACACCCGCTCCTGGTATCTCCTCATGAGCTCGGTAAAGGCCTGCCGCCGGCCGTTCCGAACCTCCTGGACGAGTTCAATATCCGAGCGGGGCTCCATCAGCTCTCACGATTCGTGTGGCGGCAAACATTAGACACCCCGGAAATCGAGGCGTTTAACCCGCTTTGGGCACGATTTACAGTAATTTGCGCAACTCGCGCCATGTCACGCTCATGTCCTCGGAAATCACCTTCGTGTCGGAGAGGACAGGCATGAAGTTCGTATCTCCGTTCCACCGGGGGACGACGTGAAAGTGAACATGATCGTCGATCCCCGCGCCGGCAGTCCTTCCGAAATTCGCGCCGAAGTTGTACCCGTGCGGGTGCATGAGCTTATCGAGCGCTCTCATCGCCCTCTGTGCCGTGTGCATGATCTCCGCGAGCTCCGCCCGCGTCAGATCCTGAACGTTCCCGGTCTGGCGGTTCGGGACGATCATGAGGTGACCGCTATTGTAGGGGTACCGGTTCATAATCAGAAAACAGAGCTTCCCCCGCCAGAGGACAAGGTTCTTTTCGTCATCATGCGAGCGGAACGCGGCCCGGAATATGCTCTCTTTTGATTTTCGCATTTTCCCCGGGCCGAACGACTGGATGTAGACAGAGCGCCACGGAGACCACATCCGTTTCATGATCGTCCCCTTTCGCATACAGAACTGTGACACAACATGGTTCCCGCCCAGAAACGGCGGGACTTGCTTGGCCCCGCCCAAGAACGGCGGGACTATTAGTCCCGCCTAAGAGCGGCGGGACNNCTAATAGGAAGGGGGCCTGATGGACGGCCCCCGACCCGCGTACCTCCGCCTGTGCCCGCGTTCAGGCAGCCTGCTCCTTCGCTTTTTCCGACGCGGCGATCACTTTTTCCGCAACCTCGCGCGGGACCTCCTCGTAGTGCGACATTGTCGCCCCGAACACGCCGCGCCCCCCGGTCTTCGACCGGAGTATCGTCGCGTACTTATGAAGTTCCGCAGCGGGAACCTGAGCCCGTATGATCTGGTAGTGCCCGGCACCTTCCATCCCCGCGATCTTCCCCCTCCTCGAGGAGATGTCCCCCATGACATCCCCCATGGCATCCTCCGGCACCTTGACCTCGATGTTGTAGATCGGCTCCAGGAGGATGGGCTTCGCTTCCAGGAATCCTTTTCTGAACGCCTGCGAGCCGGCGACTTTGAACGCCATCTCGGATGAATCCACGTCGTGGTATGAGCCGTAGTGGAGGGCGACGCGGACGTCGACAACGGGATACCCGGCAAGCGGCCCCTCTTTCATCGCCTCGACGACCCCCTTCTCGACGGCGGGGATGAATTTCCCCGGAACGACCCCCCCGACAATCTCGTCGAGAAACTCGAACCCCTGACCCCGTTTGAGGGGCTCAAGACGCAGGTGCACGTGGCCGTACTGGCCGTGACCCCCCGTCTGTTTTTTATGCTTGTACTCGGCATCCTTCACAGTCGCCTTTATCGTCTCGCGGTAGGCAACGCGCGGCTCGCTCAGATCCACATCCACGTTGTATCGCTGTTTCAGGCGCCGGACAACGATGTCGAGATGCAGCTCTCCCTGTCCGCTGATGATTGTCTGGTGGAGCTCCCCTTCCACGTGGAAGACGAACGTCGGATCCTCCTGATGGATGGCATGGAGGCCCGTCGACATCCGGTCCTCGTCTCCTTTCGCCTTCGGGGTGATCGCCGCGTGGAAGACAGGGAGGGGGAATTCCACGGGAGGATACACGACGGGGAAGTTCTTGCTGCTCAGCGTGTTGTTTGTATGGGTGTCCTTGAGCTTCACGACGGCACCGATGTCCCCGGCGGCGAGAAGGTTGATCTCCTTCCGGTCCTTGCCGTTCATGACAAACAGCTGCGCAAGGCGCTCGGTCTTGCCGTTTGTCTCGTTCACCATGTCGAGTCCCGGGCTGACGCTTCCCGAACAGACCCGGAAATACGAAAGCTCTCCCACGTGCGACTCCGACACCGTCTTGAAGACGAAGAGGGACGGCGGGCCGGCGGGATCCTGCCGCGTCACGATTTCCTTCGCCCCGTTCCCTCCCCCCGGGACCGTGCCGTGCAGCTCGCCCCTGTCGGGCGGCGCGGGGCTGAACTCGACGAGGAAATCCATGAGCGTGGACACCCCGACGTTCTGCGTCGAGGATGTACAGAGCAGGGGGAACAGCTTCCGGTCGCGAATGCCGGTACGCAGCCCCTGCCGGAGGTCCTCCTCCGGGAGCCCCCCCTGTTCCAGATACTTGTTGAGAAGGTTCTCGTCCGTTTCCGCGACAACCTCGAGTAACCCCTGTCTCATCTCCTGCGCCTTTGCCGCGGCTTCAGCGGGGATATCCGATTCAACGACCTTGCCATTCCCCCCCGGCTGGAATTTCAGCAGCTTCATGCGGACGACATCGACGATGGCGTCAAAACCGAGTCCCGCCTTGAGAGGGAATTGGACCGGCACGATGTCGTGGCTTATCATCTCGCGGGCCTGCTGGATCGTCCTGTCGAAATCGGCGTTCTCCTGATCCAGTTTGTTCACGACAAACACGGCCGCGGTCCCGAACTCCGTCGTGTATTTCCAGACAATCTCGGTCCCCACCTCGGCGCCCTCCACGGCCTTGAGAAGAACGACGGCGGTGTCGGCCACCCGGAGTGAGGCCTTTACTTCACCCGTGAAGTCGGTATATCCGGGGGTATCGAGGATGTTGATCTTGGTGTTTTTCCATTCGCAGAACAGGAGGGAGGCGTTGATGGAGATCTGGCGTTCGATCTCATCGGGGTGATAGTCGGAGAGGGTATTGCCCTCCTCTACTCTGCCGAGACGTGTCGTGCTCCCGGCGGAGAAGAGCATCGCTTCCGCGATCGAGGTCTTCCCTGCGCCTCCGTGGCCGATGAGGGCCACGTTTCTAATGTGGTCGGGCGTGAATTCTTTCATGTCGGTTGTAGTTCCTCCAAATGACTGAGGGTGCGCGCGGCGCCCCGTGCGGAGTGCTGCGGCGGACGGTGGTAAAGAACAGGGGACGGCGTGCCGGGAGGGGTTCCCGGAGGCGTCAGATGCGGAGCCGGTCGAAGAACGTCCTCACGCCGTTAAACACGGACGCCACGAAGGCGACGGAATCCAGGATGGGACCTTCGATCCGGTCCTGGACTTTGCGCTCCATGGCGACGAGGTTCTCGGCAATCTGCTTCACAGACGAAATCGACTCGCGCACGACCATGACCTGATCGTCGATGTTCTCCGTAATGCTCTTGACCCGCGCGGTGATGTACTCCATGTTCTCGAGAATCGGGACGGCGCGGGACGTCATCTCCTTGAAGTCCTTCTCCGCTCCGTTGAGTATGTCCCTGACGCGCGCGAGGACGAAGATGAGATAGATGCAGAGAGCGGAAAGACAGAGGAGTGCAATGATGAGAGCAACAACGAGAACTGGTTCCACAGGGATCTCCTCTCAGAGAGGCAGGGCCGTTCAGGACCTGCGGCGTTCGTCTTTTTCTTTGTAGGCATCGATGCCCGCCTTGACCGCGTTCTTCAGGCGGGCGCCCTCCTGGGCAAGGGGAGCTGCCTTCGTGCGGGCGTCGGAGATGATCTTGTCCGCATCCTCGAGCAGAGAATCAGCCTTGTGCTTCGCATCCGTGATAAGCTGGTCGGAGCGTTTCTTCGCATCGCTGACGATCTCTCCCGCCTTCGATTTGGCGGCGCTAAGGTAATCTTCGGCACCTTCCATGAGCCCGTCAGCCTTTTCCTTGATATCGGCCCGCAGCTCGCGGCCGCTCTTGGGAGCATAGAGAAGCGCGACAAGTGCCCCGACCGCACCGCCCGCCAGCACTCCGATAATCAGCCCTTTCAGCATGCCACCATTGTCCTGTTGCATGATCGCCTCGAGTGTCAAATCTGACTGGATTTCCGGTTGGAATACTCTGCATGATACCAACATCGGTCCAAAGAATCAACAGACCGGCGCAGCCCGCGAGAGCTGCGCCGGCGGCCTACCGGATTTTCTTCTTATGACGCATTTTCCTCAGGCGCTTCTTCCGCTTGTGCGTCGCCATCTTGTGACGCTTCCTTTTCTTGCCGCTGGGCATGTCCTTTCCTTTCTTCTATTGTGGAACCGTGTGCTGCGTGATCATGTTCTGCGCCCGTTTGCCGAGATCGGATTCTGGGTTGACTTCCATCGCCTTCTTGAACCAGGTGTTCGACCGCTCCATGTCGTTGAGGTGAAGATACACGATGCCGAGATTGAACGCCGACGGCTGGTGAGGCCGGGGAGCACTGTTGAACGCCGTTTCCATCTCGCCGGCGGCTTCATGGAGGAGCGCTTCCCGGTGAAGGGAATCCGATTGAGCCTGCTTGAAAAAGCAAATGGCAAAGTCCGTTCTGGCGTCGGCGTCCTTCGGCCGGATCGCAAGATACTTCCTGTAAGCCTCAATCGCCTGCGGCAGGCGCTGATTATCGTTGAGCGCATTGGCAAGCCTGAGCTGCGCCGCCGCGTCGGCGGGGTGATCCCGCACGGCGTCCTCCAGCGGCTTCAGATCGACAGACTGCGACCCGATACCGGCGGCGGGCGCCCCCCCCTCCTGCGGGATCCCGGTTTCGGCAGAGCTCTGCGTCCCGGTTTTCTCCCCCCGGATCTCTTCGTAAACGAGGTACCCGAGGAGGGCCAGAACCGCCGCCACCGAGATGATCTGCCAGATCCCCACACCGGAGGACACATCTTTTCGCTCCCGTTTCCCGGACTCCCGGGCGACCTTCTCCTTTTCTCTTTCCCCCCCCTTTGCCGCCGGGCGGGAAGCGAGCCGGGCCCCGCACGAACCGCAGAATTCCGTCCCGGGAGGATTGGACTGTCCGCAGGCGCCGCAAAGAACGGGAACGGCGCGAAGCGCCGGAGCGGGTGACGGGGATTCTTCTCTTTCGATCGACGCACCGCATGAGGGACACCGGACATCCGACGACGCGAGCATTTTGCCGCAATCACCGCATACGAGCTTCGCAACCGCCATCAGGCCTGTCCCTTTTGCAGGTTTTCGTTGACGAGGCTCTTGACTTCCTTCGACACCTTGAACAGGGGGACCCAGTGCTCGCCGACCATCACCTGTTCGCCCGTCCGCGGGTTTCTTGCAACACGCCCTTTCCGCTTCTTGACCTTGTAGCTCCCGAATCCGCGGATCTCGATGTTTTTCCCCTCCTTCAGGGCGTTGATCACGGTCGAGATGAACCCGTCGACAACCGCTTCCGTCTCAACCTTTGTCAGGCCCGTGGCGGTCGCTATGGTGTCCACGATATCTGCCTTCGTCAACGCAGGATCTCCTTAGTTGTTGTTGGGGCTCAATACGGGGGACCCGCAAACCGGTACGACAGTGCGGGCCGGTCGAGGAGCTGCTGCTTGATGTCGCGGAGCGTTTCCCCCGCTTCCCCGAACATCGAGTCCCACCAGGGCTGCCGCCGCTTTTCCCTGACGATCGCCGGTTCACCGCTGATCCCGGCGATCGCCGCCGTAATCTTTATCGCATCTTCAAACGTGCCGATCGTGTCGACGAGCCCGAGATTCACCGCCTGCTCGCCCGTGAACACCCGCCCGTCCGCAAGAGCGCGCACTTTTTCCGGCGACATGCGCCGCTCGCGCGCGACGACCTCAATGAACTGCCGGTGCACTTCGTCCATCAGATTCTGAAAATACGCCTGATCGTCACCGGTCATATCCCTCGTCGGTGAACCCGCGTCCTTCAGCTTTCCGGCCTTTATCGTCTTCTCGGAAATGCCGAGCTTCGCAAGGGCGTCTTTCACCTGGAGAAACTCCGAGATGACGCCGATGCTCCCGGTGAGCGTCCCCCTGTTCGCCACGAGCCGCGAGGCGCCGCATGCGACATAGTAGCCTCCACTCGCCGCAAGGGACCCCATGGAAACGATAACGGGCTTGCCGCCGTCTCTTGTCTTCCTCACCTCTTCGTACATCTCCTGGCTTGCCACGACACCCCCGCCCGGGGAGTCGATGTGGAGAAGGATCGCTTTGACTCCCCCCATCCCGCGGTATTTTTTCAGCTGGCGGACGACCTCGTCGGAAGAGGTGATTTCTCCGCGCAGATCGACAACGGCGATTCTGTCGCCCGAGCCCGAAGTGACCGTTTCCGTCCTGTCAGTTGCTGAAGAGATGAACGATGAGATGAAGAGCGTAAATCCGAGGGCGAAGAGGACAAGCACTGCGAGTATGCCGAGGAACCATTTCGTCGACTTCGTCATGGGTGTGGCGGGAACGCCGTAAGTTGTTGATTTACAAGAAGATTATACGAAACAAACTCGTCACTGTCAACTCCCCTGAACCGCCAGGCCCCGGACCCTTCCGGGTTCCGGGGCCTGTACGGGAGACCCCCTCAAGCTCAGTGGCGAACGAGGAGCGTCAGTTCGTCCCGGCGGGTTGCAGTTCGAGAGGGGACGCGGCAATCGCGGCGGAATCCTCCGCCGACAGGAGGGCAAGCGAGAGGACTTCTTCCATTTCACGCACGAAGTGGAACTCGATCTGGTTCTTCCCCTCCAGTGCCTGTGTTGGAATCTCCTCAAGGTCCATCCTGTTCCGCTCGGGGAGGAGTATGGTCTTGATCCCCGCCCTGTGCGCCGCCAGAACCTTTTCCTTCACGCCGCCGATGGGGAGAACCGCGCCACGGAGCGTGATCTCTCCCGTCATCGCCAGGTCGTTCCTTACGCGCCGTCCGGTCAGGAGCGACGTCAGGGCCGTCAGCATCGTTACCCCGGCCGAAGGCCCGTCCTTGGGTATCGCACCGGCGGGAACGTGAACGTGGATGTCAAGTTCGCTCCTGAAATCCGGCGGTACCCCGAGGGTCCCGGCGTTTGCCGCGATGAAACTGAGGGCCGCCTGGACCGACTCCTTCATCACGTCGCCAAGCTGCCCCGTCACGATCAGGTTCCCCTTCCCTTTCATTTTTGTCGCTTCCACGAAGAGGATCTCCCCCCCCACGGGGGTCCATGCAAGTCCCACCGCGATCCCGGGGCGGTTGATCCTTTCGGCGACGTCCGGGAAGAATTTCTGCTGGCCGAGGTACCGCGAGAGCGAATCCCGCGTCACGGACGCTTTCGCGGTGGTCCCTTCCGCCACCTCGCGCGCCACACCCCGGACGACCCGGGCGATCGTGCGCTCCAGCGACCGCACGCCCGATTCCCTCGTGTACCCCGTGATAATGCTCCTGAGGGCCTCATCGCTGGTCTCGAACTGCGCGGGAGTCAGTCCGTGTTCGGCAATCTGCTTCGGCAGAAGGAATCTCTTCGCGATATGGAGCTTCTCGTCCTCCACGTAGCTCGGGATTTCGATGATTTCCATCCTGTCGCGCAGCGGCGGGGGGACCGACTCGATCATGTTCGCCGTGGCGATGAACATCACGCCCGAGAGATCGAACGGGATCTCCAGATAGTGATCGCTGAACGAGAAATTCTGCTCGGGATCGAGAACCTCAAGCAGGGCCGACGAGGGATCTCCGCGGAAGTCTGCTCCCAGCTTGTCGACCTCGTCGAGCATGAGGACCGGGTTGTTCGATCCGGCCTTTTTCAGGGCCTGGATGATTCTCCCCGGCAGTGCGCCGATGTACGTGCGCCTGTGCCCCCGGATCTCCGCCTCGTCGTGCACTCCGCCGAGAGACATCCGGACGAACTTGCGGCCGAGCGCATTCGCAATCGACCGCCCGAGGGAAGTCTTCCCGACCCCCGGGGGCCCGACGAACACAAGGATGGGGCCGCGCATGTTGTTTTTGAGCTTCCGCACCGCAAGGTACTCCAGGATCCGGGTCTTCACCTTTTCCAGGCCGTAATGGTCGCGCTCGAGGACGCCGCGCGCGTGCGCGATGTCAAGAGCATCCTCCGTGGCGACGCTCCAGGGAAGGTCAAGTATCCAGTCCAGATACGTCCTGCTCACCGTATATTCGGCGGAAGCCTGGTTCATCTGGGAGAGCCGTTTGAACTCCTTTTCGGCCACTTTCAGGGCTTCCTCGGGAAGATGCGCTTCATCGATGCGCCGGCGGAGCTCGCCCGCCTCGACGTTTCCTTCCTCTTCGCCAAGCTCCTTTTTTATCGCCTTCATCTGCTCCCGCAGATAGTACTCGCGCTGCGACTTGCTGATGCCGTCCTGAACCTCAGACTGGATCTTGCTCCCGAGCTCGAGCTTCTGCACGAGTTTCGTGAGTGTGAGCGTGAGCTTCTCCATCCGGAGACGGATTTCCCGCGATTCAAGGAGCTCCTGTTTCTCCGGGACCCCGACGGGAATCATGGAGGCAATCATGTCCGTCATCGCCTCCGGCTCTTCGAGCGAGAGGACGATGGAGAGCTGCTCCTCCGACAGGTTCGGGGAAAGCTCCACGGCCTTCCGGAATTGCGATTTCAGGTTTGTCGCCATCGCCTCGACCTCGATCCCCTTCACGCTCTCCTCATCGACGTCCCTGACGACCGCGTGTATGAACGGTTCCGTCTGGAGGACCGAGATGAGCTGGACGCGGCGGACCCCCTGCACGAGAACGTTGCGCGTCCCGTCGGCAAGCGTGAACACCTTCAGAACCCGTGCGAGCGTCCCCACCCAGTAGATGTCCTTCTCCCGGGGCGTTTCGACCTCCCCGTCATTCTGCGCAACGACGACAAGAAATCCCTCGTCCTTTGCCGCTTCCTCAATCGCCCTTATGCTCGCGCCGCGCCCCACCGAGAGCGGCGTCACCTGATGCGGAAAGAAGACTGCGTTCCTGAGCGGAAGGACCGGAAGGGCCTGCGGCACAGGGGATTTCTTCAACGTTGACTCACTGCGGGTTTTTGCCATTGTGGAACGCTCCTGTCAGATTGAAATAATAGGGACGGGGGAGCCCGGAGATCCCACCGGTCCCCGGGTCCCGCCCATTGTCCATGCTCCGCCCTCCGGATCACATCCGGAGAGAGGGCAGTTATTTTACCTTCACGTCGATCTGCTTCGGCCTGGCTTCCTCCGCCTTTGGCAGCGTGACGTGAAGAACGCCGTCGCTGAACGACGCATCGATATCTCCGGCTTTCACGGACGCCGGGAGCGTGAAGCTGCGCTGGAATGAACCGAAGGACCGTTCGATACGATGAAACTCCGAACCCTTCGATTCCTTTTCCTGCTTCTTCTCCCCCCTTATCGTAAGTATGTCTTCCTGCATCGTGATCCTGACGTCCTCTTTCGCGACGCCGGGCAGCTCCATCTTTACGACAAAGTCGTTCTCTCGTTCGGCGATGTCCACCGCGGGGATCCATGCCGACGTGAACGCAGACGTCGTGTCGGTCGTATCCCCGTGGAAGAAGCTGTCAAAAAGCCTGTCGAATTCCTTCCGCATGCTCAGCACGTCAGAAGGAAGAGCAGACAGGTCGCGCGCCGGATTCCAACGGACTAGTGACATTGTGTGCCTCCTTCGGTGTAGTGTGTGTGATACCATGATTAACGGATAACGATCTCTTTCGGCTTCGCCGCTTCGGCTTTCGGCAGAACGATTCTCAGGAGACCGTCAGAAAGCTCTGCGGAGACGGCGGCGGCGTCAACTTCGTACGGCAGACGCACCGTCCTCTGAAATTTCCCCAGCCTGTGCTCGCGGACGAGGCCCCGAGCATCGCCTGCAGGGGCTTGCGGTTTTCTCTCGCCTCCGATCGAAAGAACACCGTGCTCAAGCGAAACCTTCACGTCCTCTTTCTTCACTCCCGGGACCTCCGCCACGACGACGACTCCTTCATTGTTCTCTTCGATGTCGAGCGGAGCATAGGCGGAAAGAGACTCAAGTCTTGCCATCATGAATTCATCTCCTTATTTATAGTTCAGATGCGAATGTTTTTTTGTCACTTGATTGTTACAATATCAACCCGCATGCCAGAGGCGAGTTTTCCTGTTAAGTCATTTATTTGCAGCATGTTATAGAGTGTGAGCCCAACGAGTGGCCGCAGGGCCTCATGCCATTTTGTCAGGAAGAGCGCAACATTAGCACAAGAGAGATGGCGATGCGTCAGGAAGGCTGAACAGATGGCAGGAAAAAAGCCGCCGACTGGGTGGTTCAGCCGGCGGAACAGGGAGTGATTCAGCGAGTGATCATGCTTTCAGGTCATGATGAACGCCCGGCGGCCTCGGAGCTCTCATAATGGGGTGCCACGCCCGAAGCGTGCTCCGCAAGCCACTTCTCCGCATCGATTGCGGCCATGCATCCGGTCCCGGCGGCGCTCACCGCCTGGCGGTAGACGCTGTCGGCGACGTCGCCCGCGGCAAAGACCCCCGGGATGTTCGTCACGGTTCCTCTCCCCCGGGGAACCAGGTAGCCGACAGAATCCATGTCGAGCTGTCCGGCAAACAGGGCGGTGTTCGGCATGTGTCCGATACCCATAAAGACTCCATCGGCGGGGATCTCGGAGACCACTCCCGTTTTCACGTTTTTCAGCCTGACGGCGGTCACCGCCTTCTTCCCCCCTTCCTCGGTCCCCATGATCTCTTCAACAACAGAATCCCAGACGAACGTTATTCGCGGGTTCCTGAGCGCCTTCTCCTGCATGATTTTTGAGGCGCGCAGCAAGTCCCTCCTGTGGACGACTGTCACCTTCACCGCAAATTTCGTCAGGAACGTCGCTTCCTCGATCGCCGTGTCGCCGCCGCCGATCACCACCACGTTGAGGCCCTTGAAGAAGAAGCCGTCGCACGTCGCGCATGCGGACACGCCGTATCCCATGAAACGCTTCTCGGAAGGGAGCCCGAGAAGTTTTGCCGAAGCCCCGGTGGCAACAATGACGGCGTCGGACGTATATTCCTCCTCATCAGTCCAGATGCGGAAAGGGCGGGACCGGAATTCGACTTTCGTCACGTTTTTGTACAGAGACGCTGCGCCGAACCTGTGCGCCTGTTTCCGGAACACGTCCATGAGCTCGGGACCCATGATCCCCCCGGGAAACCCGGGATAGTTCTCAACTTCCGTCGTAATCGTGAGCTGCCCGCCCGGCTGTATCCCCTCGAACACGACGGGGGCGAGGTTCGCGCGCGCCGCATAGAGCGCCGCCGTCAGCCCGGCAGGACCGGAGCCGATGATTATAAGCCGCTTGTGCATTGTCGTTCTTCCCGGATCATCATTCCTGTGTCGTGTGAGATGGCGGCAGGTGGCCGGAAGGGTCACCGGCGCCGAGCACAATCTCGATATTCCTGATGAGGCCCTCGAGCTTCGCCCGCTTCATCGCGCTCCGCTTGAAACGACGCGTGAACTCCGTGCGGTCCATGCTGCGCCACTCTTCAAGCGGCGGGGAAACGAATCCCTCGCGCGGAAGGAATGCAGGCTCTTCGGACGTAGTCTCAAATTTCCTGTTCCAGGGGCAAACATCCTGGCAGGTGTCGCAGCCGTAAATCCATCCGTCGAACTGCTCCCTCACATCCCCCTCAATCGGCCCCCTGTGCTCGATCGTAAGGTAGGAAAGGCAGAGCTGCGAATCAACGAGATACGGTTCGACAATCGCCCCCGTCGGGCAGGCGTCGATGCAAAGCGTGCACGTCCCGCAGCGGTCGACCGCCGGCGGGTCCGGCTCAAGATCGAGTGTGGTGAGGATCTCCCCCAGAAAGACCCACGAGCCCATCTCGCGCGTGATGACGTTTGTGTGCTTCCCGAGCCATCCCACCCCTGCACGCACGGCCCATGCTTTATCCATCACCGGTCCGGTGTCGACATACGCCCTGGCTTCCGACCCGGGCGCGACGCCGAGGAGCCAGTCACGGAGCTCACCGAGTTTCTTACCGAGAACGTCGTGGTAGTCGTCCCCCCAGGCATATCGCGAGATTCTCCCGCACCCGTCCTCGCGGCCGTTTGGCGCGGCAGCGTAATAGTTCATGGCGACGGCGATGATAGACTTTGCACCCGGCAGTATGAGCCGGGGGTCGGTGCGTTTCACCGCGCTCCCCTCCATCCAGCCCATTGTCGCATGGAATCCCCTGCCGAGCCAGTCTCGAAGCCGCGCCCCTTCTTCCTCCAGTTCCACCGCGGCGGCGACGCCGGCCGAGGTAAATCCGAGTTCGAGGCACTTCGACTTCACCCGCTCTGTCAGCTCGTCCATTGCTCCTCACGTCTCCGGGGGAGTCCGGTCGATAAACACGTTCTCCCCTTCCACCTTCACTTCGTACGTCCTGACCCTTCCGCTCCCCGAAACGGCGATCCCCGTTTCCAGCGAATACGTCCAGCCGTGCATGGGACAGGCGACGGTCAGCCCGGAGAGCATCCCCCGGTGAAGCTCGGAAAAATGCTGGTGCGAGCAGACGTTGCCGATCGCGTAGAGCTTTCCCCGTACGCGCCAGAGGGCGATCTCGTCGTCGCCGAGACTGACCCGCGCGCTTTTCCCCTCCGCGATGTCGGAGAGACGCGCCACCTTCACGAAAGACTTCTCCATGCTCATTCCATGCTCACGGGTTCTCCCAGAACGATGCCCTTGTCGGTCCTCGAGAGCCGGGCAGCGGCGAGCAGGGGATCGTGTTCGAAGAACATAATCCATCCTTCGTCGGCCGCCTTCGCAAGGAGGCGCCGTTTTTCTTCCAGTGTCACAAGAGGCCTCAGATCGTACGCCATGATCCACGGGAGCGCGACGTGAGCCGACGTGGGGACGAGGTCGGCGCAGAAGAAGAGGGTCGTGCGGCCGTCGCTTATGAGCGGGCACTGCAGAGCGGTGGTATGGCCGTGTACAAGGCACACGGAGACTCCCGGGAGAACATCCCCCTCCCCTTCGGTAAACTCGAGCACGCCGTGCTCCCGGAGCGGAAGAAAGTCGTCGGGGAAAAAACTCGCCCTGTCCCGTTCCGTTGGGGCCGCCGCGGCCCGCCAGTGCTCGGCCTGGACGTAATAGCGGGCACGGGGAAACGCCGGCACCGCTTCTCGGTTCAGGATCTTTGTCGATCCGCCGGCATGGTCGAAATGCAGGTGCGTGAGTATCACGTCGCTCACAGCGTCCGGAGAGACGCCGTACCTGGCGAGCGAGGAGACCATGTCCGATCCGCCCGTGTCTATCCTGTAGATCGACGCGAGTTTCTCGTTGAACTTCCCGCCGTTCCCGGTGTCGATGAGCACGGTGCGCCCTTCCCCCCGCAGGAGCAGCGCCCGGGCGGCAAGCGTAATTCGGTTCTTTTCGTCGGGGGGATTTGTCTTTTCCCAGAGAGGTTTCGGGACGACGCCGAACATCGCCCCCCCGTCGAGCGCGAAACGGCCGGTTTCCACCGGATGGATTTCGTAGTTGCCGATGTGCATCGCCGTATCTCCCCGCCGGGGCGTGGCCCGGACATGAGGCGCTCCGGAAGCGGAAGCCCTCACTCATCCCGTACAAATTGAAAGGTCGGTATCCCACAAAGAGGATACCGACCTCGACATTCACACAAGCACAGAGAGCGTGAACTCATCCCTTGCGGAAATGGGACGTGGAGGCACCAAGCTCGCCAAATTCCTTCTCCGGATGTATCGTCTTGGCCCGGGCGTAGAGAACCTCCTCCGATTCGACATGGTTCGGGTCCGGGACGCAGCAGTCCACGGGACAGACCGCGGCGCATTGTTCCTGATCGAAATGCCCGACGCACTCGGTGCACTTCTCAGGGACGATATAGTAGAAATCATTCGACAGTGCATCGAACATCTTGCCGTTAAATTCGTACTGAACGCCTCCGGCGTAGATGGCGGTATTCGGGCATTCAGGTTCACACGCGCCGCAGTTAATGCATTCTTCAGTGATCATTGTTGACATAAGAGTCTTCCTCCGTTGATTGATTCTGAAAGAGCCCGTTCAGTTTTTCAGGACATCCGAATTTTCGGTGCCGGGGGAGGATCAGGACGGACGACACTCTCCGCGCCGCCGTTTCCGACGCTCGCCAGGCACGCACGCACCCCCTGCACAAGATACCCCGTGTCGATCCCATGATACGCCGGAAGGTAACGCTCAAGCTTGTCCAGGGCCTTGCCGAACTGGCTCCGCGCGCCGCGGATATTGCCGTTCGTCATATGATACAGACCAACCGCAGTCTGAATCAACCCCTGGTAGAAGAGCCTGTCAGGGCCGGACGTCCCGCTCCACAGCTCTTCCCACGTGTCATGCGCCTCGAAAAAGGACCGGGTGTTGAATTCCTCAATCCCCTTCCGGAACAGGTCTCCCATTGTTGAAAACATAATCAAAAGGGGGTGGAATTGCAAGGCGGGGGGGGAAAATTTTCCCTTCAGACCACGGTAAAATACCTTGCTTCCGGGTGATGGACGATGATCGCGTTCGTGCTTTGCTCGGGATCAAGCGAAAACTCGTCGGTCAGGCGGACGCCTATCCTCCCGGCATCGAGAAGGTCGAAGAGCTTCGACTGGTCCTCGAGATCGGGACATGCCGGGTAGCCGAAGCTGTACCGGGAACCCTGATACCCCTGCGAAAAGAGTCTCCTCACCTCGCGCGCGTCGTTCGAGGCGATGCCCAGCTCCTCCCGGATCCGTTTGTGCCAGAGTTCCGCAAGGGCTTCCGCACACTCGACGCTGAGCCCGTGGAAATACAGATAGTCCCTGTAATTTCCCGATGCGAAGAGACGTGCGGATTCCTCAGACGCCCGTTTTCCCATCGTGACGAGCTGGAAGGCCACGACGTCAAGGCGGCCGGAGTCGGCCGGGGAAAAGAAATCCGAAAGGCAGAGGTGCCTGTCGCCTCTCTGGCGCGGGAACGTGAACCGTGCGCGCTCGGTGCGTCCCCCCTCATCATACACGATGAGGTCGTCCCCGTCGGACTGGCAGGGGAAGTATCCGTAGACGACCGCGGGACGGAGAAGCCCTTCACGGAGGATCCTCCCCTTCAACGCCTCATAGTCGGGCATGATCTTCTCCTGGACCATCGCGCGGTAGGTCTCGTCGGTCATCTTTCCCTTGCGCACCTGCCACTGTCCCCTGATCAGTGCGACCTCGTTCACGTACGGGTAAACCTCCTCCAGGGAAAGATTCTCCACGACCTTTGACCCGAAGAAGGGGGGGACGGGAACCGGGATATCCCGGCGGACGCGCGACCGTGCGGGACCGGCAACGGCGGCTGCAACCTCCGCCTGATTCGCCTGCCGGGGATACTCCTTTTCCGCGAGCGCGATCTTTGCTTCCGTCCCCGTGAGCCTCTCCGCGTCATCCTCTTCCGCCGCCGGCACGGCAGCGGTTGGCGCTGGCGCCAAAGCAGGTGGCGCATCCTGTGGCGCCATCTCCGTTGACTTCGACGTTGAGGCGGGGGCGGATTTGGCCGAGGCAATCTCCGCCATGTACTTCAGTCCGTCGAACGCATCATTGGCATACATGACGGGCCCCCCGTACACGCCCCTCAGGTCCTGTTCGACATACCTCCGCGTGAGGGCCGCCCCGCCGAGTATCACCGGGAGGGTGATTCCCCGTTCGTTCATCACGCCGAGGTTTTCCTTCATGATCAGTGTGGATTTTACGAGAAGGCCGCTCATGCCGATCGCATCAGCCCTGTGCTCCTCCGCAGCCTGGAGCATGGCGTCAATGGGAACCTTGATCCCCAGATTCACGACGCGGTAGCCGTTGTTCGTCAGTATGATGTCGACGAGGTTCTTGCCGATGTCGTGGACATCCCCCCTGACCGTCGCAAGGACCATCACCCCCCTTGAGGTCGTGTCCGCCTTGCTCATGAACTGTTCGAGATAAGCCACGGACGCCTTCATCACCTCGGCGGACTGGAGGACGAAGGGGAGCTGCATCTGGCCGCTCCCGAAGAGCTCCCCCACGACCTTCATCCCGTCGAGGAGGATCGTGTTGATGATGTCGAGCGCCGAATGCGCTTTCAGCCCTTCGTCGAGATCCTGCTGCAGTCCCGCTCTGTCGCCGTCGATGATTCTCGTTTTCAGCCGCTCTTCGATTGTCCCTCCGCGGGGGGCGCCGGCGGTTTTTTCCCGCGTGGTTCCCGCGTACAGGGCCATCAGCTCCGTAAGAGGATCGTACGTCACTTTCCGGTGAGGTACCCCGCCCTCCATCACCTCTTCGTACCGCCTGGCGTCCGCGATGAGCTCCGCGCAGAGCGCGCGCCCTTTTTCGTCGATCTTGTACAGGGGCATGATCCGGGCGGCATGAACGATCGCCATGTCGAGCCCCGCTTCTATCGCGCTGTGGAGGAAGACGCTGTTCAGGGGGTGGCGCACTCCGGGAGAGAGCCCGAACGAGATGTTGCTGACACCCAGGAGAGTCTTGACGCCCGGCAGCTCCCGCTTGATGCGCCGGATCCCCTCTATGGTTTCCATCCCCGCCCTGCGGAACTCCTCCTCGCCGGACCCGAGCGTGAACGTCAGCGTGTCAAATATCAGGTCATGGGGCTTCATCCCATACCTGTGCACGACAAGCTCGTAGATGCGCTTTGCGATCTCCAGCTTCCGGTCGGCCGTTTTTGCCATCCCCTGCTCGTCGATCGTCAGGGCGATCACGGCCGCGCCGTATTTTTTGCAGAGGGGAACGACCTTCCGTATCCGTTCCTCACCGTCCTCCATGTTGATCGAGTTGATGACCGCCTTCCCGGCGATGAGCCGGAGGGCCTCCTCGATGACCGGCGCCTCGGTGGAATCGATGACGAGGGGGAGCGTCACCTGCGTATTGAACCTCCTGATGATTTCCCTCATGTCCTTCGCCTCGTCGCGCCCGACATAGGCGGCGCAAACGTCCACCATGTGCGCCCCCTCTTTGACAGCGCCCCGCCCCATCGCAACGATCCCCTCCCAGTCTTCAGCGGCGAGGAGATCGCGAAACTGTTTGCTCCCGTTGGCGTTCGTCCGCTCCCCCACGAGAACAGGGGGAGGATCGATGTGCAGCGGGACCGCCTGGTACAGGCTCGACGCGCTCGGGACAAAGTCGATCTCGCGGTGCTTCGGTGCGAGCCCCCCCACTGCCGCGGCGAGCTGCCGTATGTGCTCCTGCGTGGTGCCGCAGCATCCCCCGACGACGCTCACGCCGAGATCCTTCACGAAGTGGGAGAGGTACCTGACAAGCTCTTCCGGGCTCAGGTGATAGTGCGCGTGCCCTCCGATGTTTTCCGGGATCCCGGCGTTCGGCATCACAAAGACCGGCTTCGGGCTCGAGGCACAGAGCGTGCGGATGTGATCGGACATCTCTTTCGGCCCGGTGGCGCAGTTCATCCCCAGCACGTCGATGTCGAAGGGTTCGAGCGCCACGAGCGCGGCGCCGATTTCGGTTCCCAGCAGCAGGGTGCCGGTCGATTCCACTGTCACCGACACGATCACGGGGACGCGGCGGTGCGCCCCGGCAAAGCAGTCGAAGATGCCGCAGAGGGCCGCTTTCGCCTGGAGGAGGTCCTGGCACGTCTCGACGCAAAGGAGATCAACACCGCCGTCCAGGAGCCCCTTCGTCTGTTCCCCGTACGCTGCGGACATGTCCGCGAACGTGCAGTGACCGAGCGAGGGGAGCTTCGTCGTAGGTCCCATCGATCCGGCGACGAACCGGGGCCGGCCGGGAGTCGTGAACGCGTCCGCCACGCTCCGGGCAATGCGGGCCGCCTTCAGGTTGAGTTCGTATGCCATCGGTGCGAGACCGTATTCGGCGAGGACGATCGACGTCCCCCCGAATGAATTCGTTTCCACGACGTCGGCCCCCGCTTCCAGGTAATCCCGGTGGACGTTCTCCACCGCGGAGGGCTTCGACACGACAAGATATTCGTTGCAGCCGTTCAGGTGTTCTCCGCCGAAGTCGTCCGCACTCAGGTTCTGTCCCTGCAGGTGCGTCCCCGTCGCCCCGTCGAAGACGATGATTTTTTTCTCCAGCAATTCAAGAAACGTCTCGCTCATCAACAATCCTCAGTGTAACCTGTGCACGGCATCGTGATACTGCTCCATCATCCTTCGCACAACCTCCCCCGCGGGAAGTATCTCCCTGACCAGGCCGGAGCTCTGTCCCGCCTCGAATTCCCCCTCCTCCACGTTCCCCTCGAAAATCCCCATCATCTCCCGCTTCGTCCCCAGGAGGGTTTCCAGCTCCCCACGCGCGGCGCCACTCCGCTCGGCTTCGAGCGCCTTCAGCGCGAACGGCGTCCGTATCATCCGGACCGGCGCGAGCTTCCTGAGCGTCAGGATCGTATCGCCGTCCCCCGCCCTGACGACGGCATTCTTGTAGTTCTCATGCGCGGACGATTCCACCGTCGCCGCAAACCTTGTCCCCACCTGGACTCCGTCCGCGCCGAGCGCCAGGGCCGCGGCAAGCCCCCGCCCGTCCGCGATCCCCCCGGCGGCAAGGAGTGGAACCGTCACGGCGTCTGCGACCTGGGGAACGAGCGCCAGAGTCGTGATCTCATCCACACCGTTGTGGCCCCCCGCCTCGAATCCTTCCGCCACCACCGCATCGCATCCCGCCGCGACGGCCTTGAGTGCGTGCCTGACCGCGGCGACGACGTGCACGACGATGCACCGCTCCTTCTTGAGCCGTTCGGTGAACTTCAGGGGATGGCCGGAGGACGTGAAGACGATGCGGACTCCCTCATCAAGGACGACCTGGAGAAGATCGGCGGCGTCTCCCCGTATGAGAGGGACGTTCACGGCGAACGGGCGCGAGGTCCGCCCCTTCGTCTTCCTGATCTGCTCGCGGAGGAGGTCCGGCTTCATCGATCCGGCGCCGATCATCCCGAGTCCCCCGGCCTCAGAAACAGCAACGGCGAGCCTGCTGCCCGCCGCCCACACCATACCGGCCTGAATTATGGGATACCGGATGCCGAAGAGTCCGGTGATTCTCGTCTGCACGGGAGCCGGCCAGACGGATCCTGCCATGGATACGCGCTAGTTGTTCGAAACGAGTTCCGGGATCACCGCCGTCGCAAACGCAAACCCGTATACGGCAAACCTGTGCTTCCCACCGCTGAGCTTTATCACGTGTTCCCCGTACTCGCGGTTCCTGACGATGTTGTACAGGCGCGGTTCGTCCACGACGACATAACTCCGGCCGCGCCTGTCAAGCCGTACGTCGTCGCCCCGGTTCGCGCCGAGAAATTCGTTGTCCTGCCTGACCGTGATCTCCGCTCTCTTCTCCCCTTCGGGCTCGAGGATCCCCCGGACATCGAGTCCCTGGTAGCCCGCCAGGACGTGCCCCTCGCGCTCCGTGTCACCCGCCATGCGAAGGCACTCCCGCTCACTACGCCAGTCGCCGTCGGCGTAGAGCCGGCCATCCACATAGATGCCCGGATCGCTGTACGAGAGGACGGACTCGGGAACGTACCCTTCGACATTCCCGATGCTTCCGCGGAGGTATCCCGCGAACAACTCCGGCGTCGCACGGAAGCAGATCGCCCCCTGCCTTTCGGACTCCCTCAACGGATCCATGATCATCGGGAGAACGGCACCCACCCCTGCGTTGTACAGGAGAGCCTGCAGGGCATGCTCGACCGCGGAGGCGTTCCCGTCGCCGACGTTCCGGTACCGTATGAACCCGTCCTTGTCGACAAGGAGTATCTCCGGGAGCACGCGGCATTCGTACTGCATCGCGATGAGAGCCTCGTTGTCCATGACGACGGGGAACCGGATCCCCTCCCTTGCCAGCGCTCTCTGCACGCACTCGGGGTTCTTCGCGAACGCGAACCTGGGGGAGTGAATGCCGACGGTCACGAGGCCGAACGGCGCGTACCGTCTCTCCCATTCCGCAACGTACGGAAGCATCCTCAGACAACCGGCGCACGCGTAGTCCCAGAAAAACAGAAGGACCACCTGTCCCCTGTGGGCGGCAAGGGGGACCGGCTCCGAATTGAACCAGAAATCCCCGAGCAGTTCCCTCGCGCGGACCGTCTGCGGCATTATGTCCTGCATCGTCATATTCCGGGATCCTGATGGGGAAAAATCGTCACATCATCAAAAAAAGATAGACAAACGGCGGCTGAAACGCAAGGTGAGGCGGGGGCGGAGCGTGATCCTCCCGAGGAGCAGTTCAAAAAAAGCGGTTATAGAGGAGTTTGAGAGTCGTGAGTATGACCATCGTCACGAAGACGGGGCGGATGAACCTCACGCCCCCCGCGAAGAAGAGCGGATACACCCACAGGGGAAGCGTCATCCGTTCCTGTCTCTCATCCGTCCCTCGATCACGATCACGAACTCCCCCTTCATCTCCTTTGAGGCGCATGCGGCGTGAAGAGACGCGGCCGTGCCGTAGAGGATCCGCTCATCGGGGAGCGTGAGATTGAACGCGATGCAGATCCGCCGGGAATCGCCGAACTCCTCCGCGATGTCGCGAAGAAGTGGAACGAGGCGGTACGGTGTGTCCATCAGCACGATCGTCCGCCGTTCACCGTGGAGCTGGCGCAGTTCCGCGCGCCTCCGGTCCTTTTTCGGGGAGAGCCAGCCGTAGAAGAGAAACTTGTCGATGGGAAAACCCGAGACGGTCAGCGCGGGCATGAGCGACGAGGCCCCGGGGACGGGGACTACCCTGATGCCGGCGGCGATCGCTTTCCCGACGAGGATCTGTCCCGGGTCGGAAAACACCGGCGTCCCGCAGTCGGACACCAGCGCGACATTCTTCCCGTCCCGGAGGTGGTGCAGGATGTTCTGGGAAGCCGCCGCCTCGTTGTGTTCGTTCAGCGTCTCCGCGGGCTTTTCGATCGCGAAATGGCGCAGGAGACGCTCCCCTTCCCGCCGCTCTTCATAGATCACGATGTCCGCCGATTTGAGCGTGCTCACGCCGCGGAACGTCATGTCCTCGTAGTTGCCGATCGGGGTGGCGACAAGATAGAGCGTGCCGGGCATAAGAAGGTTCTATGCTCCTCCCGGGGCGGCATTTTTCCGGACGGCTTCCCATTCCTTTACGCCGGCGATGAGAAGCGCCGTGGCGGGGACGGCAATGAGAAGCCCGACGAATCCCAGGAAGTACCCGAACACCAGGAGGGAGAGTATGAGTATGACGGGATGAAGCCCGACATGGGTCCCGAGTATTTTGGGACCGAGGACCGCGGCCTCGAAGACCTTCTGGGCCAGGTACATGACGACGACGATGAGGACCCTCGTCCCGACCGCCCCCCCGCTGAGCAGTGCGACGATCGACGCAACGACAAGGCTGACGGCAAGGCCGACATAGGGGACGAAATCGAGTGCCGCAGTCATCAACCCGAGGACAACGGCATACTGCACGCCGGCGAGCCAGAGGACGAATCCGGAAATCGTCCCCTGAATCGCGGCCACGAGCATCGCCCCCCGGAAATATTTCCCCATCAGGTCATCCGCACGGGAGGCAAGCTGGACGAACCGGGGGCGTGCGTGTTTCGGCACAAGCATCGTGCAGCGGTGCACGACGAGGGGGAAATCCAGAAGGAGATAAAACAGGACGAAGGGAACGATGATGATGTTCAGAAGCTGATGCGCAACGGAGCTGACGCTGCTCACGATGTCGAAGAGGCCGGCAAAGATCCGGGTCAGCATCTCCTCCAGTTTCGGCGTCAGATTCTGGGCGAGCACCTCCTTCGCCTTCTCGCCGGTGACGCCGAACCTCCCGAGGAACTCGAAGAGCGACCCCGATTCGATCGCCCTGCTCGCATCCTCCGCGAGCGCCCCCGCGCCTGACGTCAGCGCCCGGAACTGGTCGAGCGCCACGGGCACGATGAAGAGGCCGAATGCCACGATGCCGCCGACGAGGAGAATCATGATGAGAAGCGTCGAGATCCACCGCGGGATCCGGTGCTTCCCGAGCCACACGACAAGCGGGTTGAGTATGTACGCAAGGAAGAGCGCAATAAGGAAGGGGGCGAGGACGCCGATGATCGCGGAGAAGAACCAGACGACAAAAAGAAACGTCCCGAGCCAGAGGAGCCGCCGGGGAACCTCTTCCCGCCTGTGCGGATACAGGAGATAAAGGAGTCCGGCCAATATGACGAACGGCGAGAGGGAGGGATACACCGCGTAGGCAAGGAGCGCGATGAGGAGGACGGCCGCTGCAAGGAGGACCGTCCCCGCATGCGGGCGCTCCGGAGGGATCGTCACCCCGCCGGGGGCGGGGTCCCGGTCAATCCGACGCGGCATGTCACCTCCCTGTGTGTCCGAATCCGCCTGTCCCGCGGCTCGTCTCGTCAAGCGACCCGGTCTCCGACCATTCGACGCGGGCATACCGGGCAATCACCATCTGGGCGATCCTGTCGCCGCGGCGGACGACGAAATCGCTCCTGCCGTGGTTCGTGAGGACGATACCGACCTCCCCCCGATAATCCGCATCGATGGTTCCGGGGGAGTTCATGATGCCGATTTCGTGCTTGATCGCAAGCCCGCTCCGCGGGCGGATCTGCGCCTCGTATCCGGCGGGGAGCGCGATGGCGAACCCCGTCGGGATGAGCGACGTGGTTCCCGGTTTGAGAATGATCTCCCCCTCAACGGCGGCGCAGACGTCCATCCCCGCAGATCCTTCCGTGGCGTACGAAGGGAGCGGGACGTCGCGCGTCGCTTCCGAAAGCCGTGTTATCTCAACAGTAATTTCACGGATCGGGTGGCTCATGAATGGGCGGGGGAGAGCGTGGTGCCACTCGTGGCGCCTACGGCGCTGGCGCTTTCAGTGGCGCCTCTGGCGCTGGCGCCTGCGGCGCCACCTCCCTGAGGAGCAGTCGGCATCACTCTTTTGGCGAATTCCTCGGGGAAGCGCTTGATCATGCTCTGCACGGGCCACGCGGCGGCGTCGCCGAGAGCGCAGATCGTGTTACCTTCAATATTGTTCGCCACCTCGAGGAGCAGGTTGAGATCCGCCATCGTGGCCGCGCCGGTTTCAAACCGCTTTAGGATCTTGTGCATCCACCCCGTTCCTTCGCGACAGGGGGTGCACTGGCCGCAGGACTCATGATGGTAGAACCCCGCGATCCGTGTGAGGACGCGGACGAGATCGGTGTCCTCGTCCATCACAATCATCCCCGCCGTTCCGACTGACGACCCCGCGGCCTTCAGCCCTTCCGCATCCATCGTGACCCCTTCGATCGCCTCCCCCCGGAGTATCATCGTGGAGGACCCGCCGGGGATCACCGCCTTTATCTTTTTGTTGCCGGTGACCCCCCCCGCATACTTTTCGATGATTTCCGTCAGGAGGACGCCTGTGGGAAGCTCGAACACGCCGGGTTTGTTGACGTGCCCGCTTACGCCGACAAGTATGGGACCCGGGTGCTTCGGGTGGCCGATCCTGCTGTACGCCTCCCACCCCAGGCGAAGTATGACCGGGACGTTGGCGATGGTCTCGACGTTGTTTATCGTCGTCGGGCATCCCCAGAGGCCGAACTGCGCGGGGAACGGGGGCTTCACTCTCGGATAGCCCCTCTCCCCCTCGATCGAATTCATGAGCGAGGATTCTTCGCCGCAGATATATGCCCCCGCGCCCCTGTGGATCGTGATCGACGTGCTGAAGCCGGAGCCCAGGATGCTCTCCCCGCAATAGCCGCGCCCGTAAGCCTCATCGAGCGCTTTCTGCACCATGGCGATCCACCTGTTATATTCGCCGCGGATATACAGATAGACCGTGCCGACGCCCATGGCGTACGCGGCGATGAGCGCCCCTTCAATGAGAAGGTGGGGGTTGAACTCGAATATCTGGCGGTCCTTGAACGTTCCCGGCTCGCTCTCGTCGCCGTTGATGCAGAGGTACTTCTGTTTGTCGGTCTGCTTCGGCATGAACGTCCATTTCAGACCGGTCGGAAAACACGCTCCTCCTCTGCCGCGGAGGCCCGATTTCTTGACCTCGTCGGTCACCTCCTCCGGCTTCATCGCGAGCGCCTTGCGCAGCATGCCGTAGCCCCCGTGCGCTTCGTAGACGTCGATGCTCCGGAGGCCGGGGACCGGGGGAAGAATCAGGGGTTCCATCATCATTTCAACGAGGAGAGAATCGCGTCCACTTTCGCTTCATCGAGGTTTTCATAATACTCGTCCCCCACCTGCATCATGGGGGCGGTGCCGCAGGAGCCGAGGCATTCGGCTTCCACGAGCGTGAACCGGCCGTCGGGCGTCGTTTCGCCGGTGCCGACGTTCAGTGTCGTGCGGATGTGATCAAGTATCCTGTCGCTGTTCCTGAGCATGCACGAAACGTTCGTGCACACCTCGATCTTGTGCCTCCCCACGGGCCTGGTGTTGAACATCGTGTAAAAGCTGACGACTCCGTACACGTGATACTCGGGGAGGCCCAGGAGGCGGGCAACTTCGACGATCCCCTCTTTCGATATCCACCCGTGCTCCTCCTGCCACATCCAGAGAGCGGCAAGAATAACGGGCTGCGGGCGGGGATACCGCTTTTTCAGCTCTTCGATCTTCGCAATGTGCTGTTCTGAAAGCATACGCGTATCCCGCTATTTGTCGGCTTCCCCCATCACGGGATCGATCGACCCGATGACGGCAACGATGTCGGAAATCATGCAACCTTTCAGCATCAGGGGGAGCGCCGAAAGGTTGTTCGCCGACGGCGAGCGGATCTTCAGACGCCAGGGGTGCCCGGTGCCGTCGCTCACTATGTAGAAGCCCAGCTCCCCCTTGGACGATTCGGTCCCTTGGTACACTTCTCCCACGGGGGGATCGATCCCCATGTTGACGAGCATGAAATCCTGAATCAGCTCCTCCATCCGCGTGTAGATGCGTTCCTTCCGGGGAACCACCTTCTTCGGGTCGTCCGCCCGGTAAGGCCCGGCCGGCATCGCCGCAAGCGCCTGGCGGAGGATGGAGGCGCTCTCTTTCATCTCCGCAATGCGGACATAGAATCTGGCGAGCGCATCGCTCTCCGTGAGGGTGATGACGTTGAAGTCAAGTTTGTCGTAGACGAGGTACGGCCTGTCCCTGCGCAGATCCCGCGGGACGCCGGCGGCGCGGAGTATGGGGCCGGTGATCCCCAACGCGATGGCATCCTCGCGGCGGAGAATCCCGACGTTTTCACAGCGGTCCACAAATATCCTGTTCGTTCCGAGAAGGTTCTCGACCTCGAGAAGATCGCCCCGGAACTCGCCGAGGAATCTCTCCAGCATCGCCGTGCACCTCTCGTCCCAGTCCTGCTGCAGCCCGCCAATCCGCGCGTAACTCGTCGTGAAACGGGCGCCGCACAGGACGTCGTAGATATCGAGGATCTTCTCCCGCTCGCGAAACGTCCAGAGGAGAACCGTCAGCGCGCCGACGTCCATCGCCATGCTCCCCGCTGCTACGAGGTGGGAGGCGATGCGTGCCATCTCGCAGACGAGCACGCGGATGTATTTCGCGCGTTCCGGAATCTCGATCCCGGCGAGCTTCTCGACGGCGAGGCAGTAGGCGACGTTGTTTGAGATCGGGGAAAGGTAATCGAGCCGGTCGGTGTGCGGGATGAATTCGTGGTACGTGCTCGCTTCGGCGATCTTCTCGTACCCCCTATGCAGATAGCCCAGCTCGGGGACAACCGCCATGACGGTCTCCCCGTCGAGCCGGACAAGGAGACGGAGCACGCCGTGCGTCGCCGGGTGCTGCGGCCCCATGTTCAGGATCATCTCGTTTTCCAGCGCGTCGTCGAGCATGACTGTCGTGTCCTGATCCTCGAGGGCCGACAGTATTCTGCTCTTCTTCGAATCCTCTGCGGAGCGTACGGGCATACGCTATCTCCGGGGAAGGGGGAGTGAATCCGGGATCCCCATCGTCGGGAAATCCTTTCGGAGCGGAAAATATTCGAATTCCTCCGGCATGTACATGCGGCGGAGGTCGGGGTGTCCGGCAAACACTATCCCGAACATGTCGTAGGTCTCCCTCTCGTGCCAGTTCGCCCCGGGCCAGACGCCCGTCACGGTCGGCACCGTGAGGTCATGCTCGTCCACGAGCACCTTGAGACGGACGTACTCCCTGTTCCGCAGAGAATAGAGGTTGTAGACAACTTCGAAACGCTCCTCCGGCCGGCCCATGTCAACACCGAGAATGTCGATCACCATGTCGAACGCAAGGTCCGGGTCGTCCCTGAGTATCCCGCAGGCGCGTGCGATTTCCTCGCACCGGACGGTCACTGTCACGTCCCCCCGGAATTCCGACGCGCACCGCACGGACCCGGGGAGGCGCTGCTCCAGCTTTTCCGCAACGGTCGCCTTCATGCGGACGCCCCCGCCGTACCGGCCGAAGCGTCGGCGGGGATGACGATCTTGTCCCCGCGCATATAGCTGCCAATCGTCGTGTCTCCGGCGATCTTCTTCTGAAGCTCCATAAGCCCCAGAAGGAGCGCCTCGGGGCGGGGAGGGCATCCGGCGACGTATACGTCGACCGGCATGAACTGGTCAATCCCCTGCACAACGGCATAGGAGCGGAACATCCCCCCGGAGGAGGCGCAGGCGCCCATGGAGATCACCCATTTCGGATCGGGCATCTGGTCGTAGATCTTCCGGACGACCTTCGCCATCTTGTACGTCACGGTCCCCGCGACGATCATGACGTCGCACTGGCGCGGGGTAAACCTCATGACTTCGGAACCGAATCGCGAGATGTCAAACCGCGGCGACGCGGTGGCCATCATCTCGATGGCGCAGCAGGAGATTCCCATCGGCATCGGCCAGAGAGAGTTCTTCCGCGCCCAGTTGATCATGTCGTCGAGCCGCGACGTGATGAAGCCTTCGTTCGTCAAGCCCTCTAGTGCCACTGCAATGCTCCCTTCCTCACGATATACACGAACCCCACGAGAAGTATGCCTATGAACACCATCATCCCGGTGAACCCGGGAACGCCGAGCGAGCGGAACATGACCGCCCACGGGTACATGAAAACGGTCTCGATGTCGAACACGATGAACAGCATCGCCACGAGATAGAACTTCACCGAAAAGCGCTCACGCGCGCTCTTCACGGGCTCCATCCCGCTTTCGTAGGTCGAGAGTTTCTCCTCGGTGGGGTGCTTTGGACCGATAAGACGGTTGATGTTTGTAAAAACCAGCCCCGCCAGCACGCCAAAGCCGAGCATTATAGCAATGGGGATGTACTGCACCATGGGGGTCACACTTTCACAACACCGGGGTGAGAGGGAAAGTTGCTTCTGAATGGCCAAAATCTACTCAAAAACGGGGTGAATGTCAACGAAGCGAAGAGGTTCAGTTGATCCCTTCGTACATCCCTTCGATGAGGGGCGCGTAGCGTTCTTCGATGACCCTGCGCCGGACCTTCTGCGTGGGGGTGAGCTCACCTTCTTCCACGCTGAACTCCCTGTCGAGAAGCGCAAATTTCCTCACCCTCTCGTAATTGGCAAGGTCTTTCTGAATCTGCTGGATGTTCGCCTGCATCAGATCGTAGATCGTCGGGTGCGCCGCAAGGTCCCTGTTCGTCGCGTAGGCGATTCCCCTTGCATCGGCGTATTCCTTGAGCGCGTCGAAATCCGGCACGATGAGCGCCGTCAGGAACATCCTCCGGTCACCGATGAGCATGAACTGCTCGATATACTTGTTCGAGAGGAAGAGGTTCTCGATGGGCTGCGGAGCGATGTTCTTCCCGCCGGAGCTGACGAACAGGTGCTTCTTCCTGTCGGTGATGTGAATGAAACCTTCCGCATCGATCATGCCGATGTCGCCCGTGCGGAGCCATCCTTCGGCGTCGACCGCGTCCCGCGTCGCCTCCGGGTTGTTCCAGTANNAATCGGGCGGCCGACGGTCCCGAACCTGTAGCTGTCGAGCCGGTTCACGGAGATTACGGGCGAACTCTCGGTCAACCCGTATCCCTCGATAATCGTGAGACCGACCGCCTCAAAGAATTCGCCGAACTCCTTCCCGAGAGCGGCGCCCCCGGAACAGAAAAAGCGCATCC
>PMJQ01000171.1 GCA_003157485.1 Ignavibacteriota bacterium | reverse complement strand
ACGAGCGCGTCGATGCGTGATTCGCTGACAAGCCCTTCCTGCACGAGGCGCACCAGCTCGGGATAGCAGTCGGGATCGGGAAACTCTATGTTGACTCCCGCCTCGACGGCGAGCGCCGCCGCAGCGGCTTTGTCGGAAGCGACAGAATGACTGAGCGTGTCGTCTCTTCTGTTCAGCTCGGTCACCGCGTAATAGTCGGAGACGACAAAACCCTCGAATCCCCATTCGCCCCGCAGGACGTCCTCAAGAAGCCAGCCGTTGGCATGGGAGGGGACCCCGTCGATTTCATTGTACGACGCCATGACGCTCGCCGCACCTGCTTTCGTGATGACTTCTTTGAAAGGATAGAGGAACGTGTCGCGGAGGAGGCGCTCGGAAACGTTCACGGGCGCACAGTTGGTCCCTGATTCGGGCTGCCCGTGCGCAGCAAAATGCTTGAGCGTCGCCAGTATCCGTTTCTTGCCCTTAAATGTCCCGTCACCCTGGAACCCCTTCACCGCGGCAATTCCCATCGCCGCCACAAGGTACGGGTCCTCGCCAAACGTCTCTTCCACCCTCCCCCACCTGGGATCCCTGGCGACGTCGACGACGGGCGTAAGTGCCTGATGGGCACCGCGCGAACGNNCCGTGAAGACACTCTTCATGGAATATGACGGGGATGCCGAGGCGGGTCTCTTCAACGAAGAACTTCTGAATCCTGTTCGCGAGCTCGGCCATCTCCTTCGGGCCCCGCCCCCCGTTCGAGTCGCTGAGCCGGGCAATCTGACCTATCCCGGGCTCGAGATGCTGCTCCATCCTCGCAACGCTGAGGTTCCCTTCTTCATCGAAAAGCATCGAGTTCTTCCGCCCCCAGATGCAGAGCATCTGTGCGACCTTCTCCTCCAGGGTCATCCGGCCCAGCAGATCGGCAACGCGGTCATTGACAGACAGACCCGCGCTTTTGTACTCCAGTGTTGGCTCTTCCCGGGGCGCTGTCTCTGCGCGGGAGAATTGCTGGTTCATCGTGATATCTTGCATTGGTTCAGATTTCCCTGAATCGTTTCAGATTGCGGCCAAAAAGAAATGGGCACCGACTCCCGGACATTGCGTCGTGAATGTGGCTTTGCACGATGAACGCGTTTAAGAGGTTTTTACGCTGGAAGCCGTGAACGCCCAAAATTTAAATCTTCTTGAACTGATTCAATAATACTACGAAATATGGTACCAGTCAATGGGAAAGCGCTTCTCCTACCCTTTTGCCGGGGCAGCGGGAGAACGCCCGCCAGGTACTCCAAAACCCTTGATTGAACGGTCAAAAGCCAAAATGTTCGCCGACGGAACGCCGGGGGGCATCCCTCCCCCGCACGAGGCAATGATCCTCGAGGTGTCGTCAAGGGGGCGGAGAAGACCGGCCGCAGCACGTGCAACATCCTCTTCGGTCCCCGCGGCGAGAACATCGCGCGGCGGAATGTTCCCAAGAAGTGCGACCTCGTTCCGCGTCAGACGCTTCAGCTCGCCGAGCGATATGTCATACCCCATGNNGAACTCTTTCTCGCCGATGAGCCCGATGATGTCATCGAGGACCAGTATCCCATCGATCGTGGGAAACGTTTCTATCTGGAGGGAAATCCAGCCTTTCAGGAACGAGGTGATCTTCGCAAGAAGCACCGCGATCGGTTCCGGGTCACTCATCATCGCGGTCAGAAACTCCGTCGTCCCCATGAGCCAGCTCGCGACGTTGAACGGACCGCGGGCAACGGCGAACCGGATTTTGTGACCGGCTGCTTCGATACGCGGCCGGGCGATCTTCAGCCGGTTCAGGGCGAACGGCAGGAGACCGTCCGTGCGCGGATCGGGCTCCGGAAGCAAGGCGGCGTCTTCGATTGATGCGATCGCCCTGTGCGCGTGAGGGAACGCATTGGCGGGGAAGACGCAGCGGACGCCAAACGCGGACGGTTCCGTGCACATGCCGAACTCGGACCAGAATCCCGGGAGGAAGAGAATCTCGGGAAACTCGGTGACAACCTTCATGTTCGCGAGAAACCACTTTTCGTCGCTCGTAAAATAATCGAGTATCGTCATCCCTGACCAGTTCGGGAGCCAGGGGCTGTCGATGATGAATCCGACGGGAACGGGCCCCGCGACGTCTCCCTTCACCGTACGGTTGAGCATCTCCCACTGTGCATCTGTCATACGTTCCCATCCCGTGATTGACGTTCAAAAGCCGATCGAGTTTCCCCCGTCGACCGTCAGGATCGTCCCGGTGATGAACCCCGACCGATCAGAAGCCAGGAACAGTGCTGCGTTCGCCACGTCGGATGGCTCACCGAGTCTCCCGAGCGGGGTGCGGGCGAGAACCCGTTCCTTTCTCCCCGGGTCATTCTGAAACGCGCGCGAGGACATAGGCGTAACGATGAACCCGGGCGCGATGCAATTCACGCGCACGCCGGAAGGGGACCATTCGACGGCAAGAGCCCTCGTCATCCCTTCGACCGCCGATTTGGACGCCGCGTATCCGACGACGCCCGGGATTCCGTATCTTGAGGCCATCGAACTTATCATGATGATGCTGCCGCTCCCCTGCGCAACCATGGCCTTCCCCACCTCCCGGGTGAGGGCGAACACCGCCGTCTGGTTCGTAAGAACAATGCCTTGATACTCCGCATCGGAGAGGTCGGCGGCGTTTCGCTTGACGTTGATGCCCGCATTGTTCACGAGAACGTCGATATGCCCGGCAGCCGTTTTCAACTCCCCCACGAGGTCCGGGATCCGGTCCAGGAGGTTGAGATCGGCCTCAAACGTGCGAACCCGTGTTCCCAGGGACTTCCGTGCATGAGCGAGGTTCTCCCGTTCCCTTCCGACGATAAGAACATCCGCGTCTTCCGCTGCAAACGCCTCCGCAATCGCGTAGCCGATGCCGCTCCCGCCCCCCGTGACAAGGACGTTTTTCTTCCTTAAATCCTCATACATCCACCCGCCTCCGGAGGCTGTGGTCCGTTCATCCCGGGCACGCCGCGCAAAACCCGGGAAAACAGAAAGAATCAACCGAATTCCACGCTCAGATGCAATACCGTTGAATCGTTTCAGATGTTTACATATATTGCGGTGTCCCCGCGCGGGCAAAGACGGGGCCCGCAAATGCTGTGAAGAGTCCTCCCCCGCCGGATCAGGTCAGGAGGGAATTACCGGAGAAGAGAATGAAGAAAACTACAATTGAAGACGTCGCCAAGAGGGCGGGCGTATCGAAGGGAACTGTATCAGCGGTGATGAATGCGCGGAACACGGTCAGCCTTCAAACACGGGACCACGTTCTCGATGTGATGAAGGAACTCCATTTCCGCCCCCAGGGTATCGCGCGTAACCTCCGGAACGGAAATCAGTACAAGAGCATCGGCATCATCATCAAAGACGTCAACTATCCTTTTTTCACTGAAATCGCGAGCGGCGTCGGAGAATATGCGAACAGCAAAGGCTACTCACTCCTCATCACGAGCTCGGAATACAGCCACAAGGCCGAAGAACGGTTGTCCCAGTTCTTCTCCGCAAAAGACATCAAGGGAGCCATCATCGCTCCGATTGTCGAAGGGACGGCGGAAATCGAACATCTTTTCAAGCTGAAGATGATCAACTACCCTTTCGTCCTCCTCGCGGACGTCAAGGGGATACAGGCGAATGTCGTCGCCATCGACAACTCGAAAGCCATCAAGAAGGCTGTCAAATTCCTGATGGATCACGGTCACACACGCATCGTCCATTTCGCGGGGCCGCCGAGCTCGTCGCATACGCTCGAGCGGATCGAGGGCTTCCGGAACGCATTCAGCGAGAGCACGCTGGCGTTCAGGGAGGACATGATCGTTTCCGTGGGGTCGCGCCCCGAGGAGAGCTTCAGCAACACGCTTGATTATTTCCGGAAGAGGGACCGGAGTGAGTATCCCACGGCCATCGTCTGCTTCAATGACGGGCAGGCGCTCGCCATACTGGCCGCGCTCAAGGAGCTCGGCATCAGGGTCCCGGGAGATATCTCGATCATCGGGAACGACGACATATCCTACGCCAGCATCTATCCCGTCCCCCTGACGACAATACGGGCTCCCCAGCGCGAGATCGGAGAGCGGGC
>PMJQ01000108.1:4324-53714 GCA_003157485.1 Ignavibacteriota bacterium | reverse complement strand
GTGTAAGCGCTGTCACACCAGAGAAGACCCCCCCCGCCATCCAGATCCCGTCATTCGTATTTGGGATCGCCGCGGTCCCTGCAGCGTTTGTGCCTATCAGATTCCCACGTATGATGTTTGACGACGACTTAATTTCGATGCCGTTCGTCCCGTTCCCCGAAATGACATTTCCATAGACTCCCGGCCCGCCGACGATGAATTGTCCCCCTCCGACAAATATGCCAATTCCGGCCTGGGCATTGCCGAGTGCAGCGGTGCCAGCTGCATTTGTCCCTATGTAATTCCCGTATACCATGCTTCCGGTGGTCTGGTCGAACGTCATGCCGTTCCGGCCATTGCCGGAGATGATGTTCCGTGCCGCCGGCGTGTTTCCCCCGATCACGTTGTAGTTTCCTGTCCCGGGAGCAGCCCCGTTACCGATGTAAACGCCGTCGGCTCCATTTCCCTCCGCCACCGTTCCTGTCGGGTCGGTTCCGATGAAGTTCCCCTGAATAGTATCGCCGTTAGCAGTTTCCAGGACGATTCCGGCGTCGGTGAACCTGTTGACAACCAACCCCCGGACCGCGCTGTTTCCTCCCAGAAGGACAAGCCCGTGGAGCACCGTCCCCTGGCCGTTGAGTTCAATCAGAAGAACCCCATTGTCTCCAACCGCGAGTCCGTTCGGGCGCGCACCCGGCTGCGTGTAGCCATCGATCACCACCTGATCCGTCAGCTGGGGGAGGGGTGAGGAGAGGGCGATGGTCTGAACTCCGGATCCAGGGATGCTGAACCGTATCCTATCGGGACCGGGATGAGAATTCGCTCTCACGATCGCTTCCCGCAGCGAACCGCTCCCCGCGTCCTGCGTGTTTGTGACAGAATCCGGAGGGAGGTTTGCTTCGACCTGAACATCAAGATAAGAGGAACCTCCGCGGTCACTCCCTCGCACTACGATGAGGTTGTCTCCAGCAATGAGAATGTTGTCTGGAACCGGGAAAACGAAGCTTGCACGGGTCGGGCAGTTTTCGTGAACTTGAAGCCCGTTCGAGACATCGGTGCCGTTAATGAATACCTGCACATCATTGTCGATGGCGACGCTTATTGCAAGATTGTTGGCCCCGGAGGGGAGACTGAAGTGCTTCCGCAACAGAATCTGGGTTAACACATCCCAATTTGTCTTGACGTATGCCGGGTTGTTGAGATCGCATCCTGCAATTGAGCCGAAACCAGCATTTCCGGTTGCCCATTGTGAATCATCGAATCCGAGAGTCTGATAGTTAGCCGGAAACTTAGCCTCGGTAGAGTCCTCCTGGTACCTGTATCCGGTTGCCAGGTAAGGTACCACGATGGCGTTCTGTCTCCCGATCAAAGTAATGTTTCCGAGCGCTGTTCCACCCACGAGCGCGACGGAATTGGAACTAAAGGATGAGATGGGGGGCAGAGTTGAAGGTAAGGCTGTCGAATTGAAAACTACGCCTGAGCCGTCTGTGAGATTGAAACTGGCATAACCCGGGTTCGTACCGGTGGTCGAGAAAGCATCGCCGAAGGTTTGATCATTATAAACAGTCAGCGTCGAGCTCGGATCCCGGTGATATGTGACGCTTCCCGTGACTCCCGGGTCGACGACAAGGTCAAGAGTATAGGATGAATAATCGGCCCGGCCGGGACCAGTTGAACTCGGGGTTTGGGCATCATCGTATGTCAGGGTAGCGATAAATGATGTCCCTCCCGCGGTTAACGGACCGCTGAAGTGGATGACGCGTCCGGTTGCAGTGACCGTTTGAACCAGCAAAACTGACATAAGAATTATGACAGCCCCGAAATCAGTATATCGATTTTTCATGATCCATCCCCTGTGTTTGTCAAGAGTCGAGTGTTTCGCGGACAGGACGCCCGGTTATTTCTGGTTTTGATCAACGATCGCCTTCTGCACGAGAGCGGTCATTCCCTCGAGCGTCATGTTTCCCCCGACCGTCAACTTTCCCGTAGCGTCGTCTTTTCTGACCGTGTACTTTCCCTGCTGTCCCGAAGAAACCCTGTAGTTCCCGCGCGTATCCTTCTCGGCGAATACGAGCACGCTCTCTCCCTGCTGGAATGTCGCCATGTGGCTGTATAATTCGCCGACGCCATCGACCTCTCCCCCCGGGACGACTATCGTGAGAGGCTGTCCCGTAGCCCCTCCCTTGACATACTTGTCGACGGACAGCGTGACGTTTGTGAGTATCCTCGAATGATCTTCGTTCCAGTGCGAGACGAGCGCACTGACTCTTCCCACCGCAACAATATCCGACTTGACGGCGAGCGCTGCGGGTGTCACTTCTATCGACTGGGCCCTGACGTTTGCGGCACTGAACGAGAGGACCGTGACGAGTGCGGCCGTCACAAAGCGTGTTCGTGTGATCATCGTTGACTCCCCCTGAAAGTTATTCAAATGGTGAGTGCCTCGGTGGTACGACAGCGTAATGTGCAGGAGATCTGTAAGCGTCGGAGTATCGGGAGAGGAAAACGGGCGCGGAACAGCGCGGCGGATAAAACAAAAAAGAGCGACGGAGAATCGCTCTTATTGAATGACGCAGAATACGTTCCGTCGGAATTGTGCCTTTGAATAAGTGATGGGCTTTCCGCGCGGTCTTATTCAGACGCAAGGCCAGGGGCAAAGGCACGCTCGACGGAACTGGAAAAGAACAGTGGAGTAAAATCTGATAATCATAACGAAACGCTTACCAAATGTCAAGCGCGGAGACTGTTGATCCCGCGGTCCGATGCGTGCGTTGATGCACATCACGAAAATGCCCGCACCGGTGTGAGAAGCCCGGGGAACCTCGCTCTTGCGATCATTCGCCGTTGTGCGCGGGGCTATTTTCTTTTTCCCCGCGGGGTCGTATCTTCAATATAACTGAAGTGACGTCGCGACGACAGTCGAAAAGCAACCGAACAAATCAGGGAGAGTGCAATGAACTTGCCGGGCTACGCATTTCTCGACGGGAAGATCGTTCCATATGCGGAAGCGAAAGTGGGAGTGCTGACGCACGGACTCAACTATGGGACGGCGGTTTTCGGGGGAATAAGGGCATACTGGAACGACGATGAAGGAGAGCTGTTCGTCTTCCGCCCCGTCGATCACTTCCGCCGGTTTCTTCAGTCCGCCGGGCTCCTCCGCATGGAACTTCCATACACCGCCGAGGCACTGGCGACATGCACGCTTGAGCTGCTTCGCTCAGAGGGACTCAAGACCGACTGCTACATCCGCCCCCTTGCATTCTACGGCGACGAGATCATCGGCGTCAGGCTCCACAACCTCACGCCGCGACTGGCGATCACCTCCGTTCCGTTCGGACTCTACGTCGAAAACGACGAAAACGCCCATTGTACGATTTCCTCCTGGCGGCGGGTGGACGACAACATGATTCCCGCGCGCGGAAAAATCGCCGGAGCGTACGTGAACTCCGCGCTTGCCAAGTCGGACGCACAGCTCTCCGGGTTCGACGAGGCGATCGTCCTGAGCCAGGACGGCCACGTCTCAGAAGGATCGGCGGAGAACATATTCCTCGTCAGGAACGGGGTCGCGGTCACCCCCCCGATTTCCGAGAACATACTCGAGGGGATCACCCGGCGAACGATAATCAATCTTCTGAAAGACGAGCTGGGGATGGAGGTGCAGGAACGGTCGGTGGACAGGACGGAGCTCTTCCTCGCCGACGAGGTGTTCTTCACGGGGACGGGGGTGCAGGTCATCGCGGTGACCCGCATCGACCACCGGCCGATCGGAACGGGAAAAATGGGGAACGTTGTCAGGCAGATCAGGGAGCTGTATTTCAACATCGTCCGGGGAAGAGTCGTCCGGTACCGTCCGCACTGCGTTCCCGTGTACAACTCGGGGACAGGGGTGAAGAGCGAGAACACCGGAACGTTCGCACGGAGCAGCAGAAAATAGCCCTGCTCTCCTTCAGTGAAACGGGCGGCCGCGAGAGCGATGCCGCCCGTTTGCGTTCAGCTATCTGTTCGCCGGGTGGATTCCTGCCTGATCGAGAAACTCCCGTATCGCCGCATAGGCCGAAACCATCTGATCCCGCGTGAACCCCCCGTGCCTCCCCCCCGGGATCGTCACAAGCCGGTTCGTCACACCGGCCGCGGTGAGCGCTTTATGCAGGTGCACCGCCTGCGAATACGGAACGAGCTGGTCATTATCCCCGTGAATCGTCAGCACGGGAGGAAGACCGGCCCGGACATACGAAAGCGGTGAAACGCGCGCCGCCACCTTTTCCCTTTCAGGGAGGCTCCCCAGCCAGTTCACGGCGTAGCTCTGCCGGTTCGGCCCGGTGAGAAGCTCGTTCACGTCGGTAATCCCGAACCAGTTGACTATCGCAGCGACCTTCATCGTGGGGAGCGCATCATCCCATTCCTTCGATGCATCGAACCCCGCCGCGGCGTCGACCATCCCCGTCATCAGTGCCAGATGCCCCCCCGCGGATCCTCCTGTGACGATAATGCGCGTCGTATCGAAACCGTACTGCTTTGCGTGCTCGTAGAGCCAGCGCAGCGCCTGGCGGCAGTCCTCGACCGCCGCAGGGGGAGGGGAAACCCTTGCCATCCGGTACTCGACGTTTATCGCATGAAACCCCATGTCGAGGTAGGGAAGAATTTCGAGAACCCTCTCCTCCTTTGACCCGCCCACCCAGCCTCCGCCGTGGATGATAATCACCGTGGGAGCGACCGTGCCGCGGGGATTCCGGGTATATACGTCGAGCTTGCATTCATAGTTGTTCGCGACGGAGTAGACGACGTTGGGTGTGACCGTGTAGTTCATCATCATGTCGATAGGCGAGGCGGAAGGAGCCGTCTGCCCCGGGGAAGAAATTGCCGCGAGCGAGAGAAGAAGAGAGAGAAGCAATACACTGCGCATGGAAGTATTCCTGGTTGTTGTGATTGGATCGGCGAAAGGAAACGAATACGGCTTTACGATGCGCAAGACGTGCGATCACTTTTTCTTCAAGAGCGACGTCCCCCTTTCGACGAGCGCTGCGGCCCGTTCCAGCACTCCGGCGGCGATTACGACCTGATCGGCCGCCTCCTTCCACTTTCGCGCCTCGATCGCCTCCCGCACTCCCGGAAGCGTCTTCACGCCGTATCCGGTATACCGTCCGGGCGCGTAGATTTCATGAACGTACCAGGGCCTTCCGGGCAACCCCTCCTTCGTCGTCAGTGTCCTCTCGAAATCCATGAAAAGCCTGTCGAGCGCCCGGGCGGTTTCTGCCGGGAGAGGACCTCCGCCGGAGCGCCCCCCCATCCACGCTTCGCCGAACCGGTGCGTGCTCCTTTCGAGAGCCGCCAGAGCGTTCTGGAGCGGGGAGAAATCAAAGTATGGAACGGGGTCTTCGGATTTCGGCGCGACCCGCGGATCTTTCGGGTCCGCGGAAAGTTCGAACGTCTTCTCGCGGACATTCCTGTTCAGCTCTTCCGTCGACTCACGCATGTCGTCGGCGAGCTTCATCACCTCCCCGACGTAGCGCCCGATCGTCTCGGTGAAGTCGCCGAAATCGAGCGGAAGGACATTCGCGTCCGCGAGCCGGAGCACGATCCTGCCGGCGGTCTGCGCTTCCGTCACACCGTACACAAAGCCGGGGTCGCCGAACCTCGCATAGTGATCGAAGGAATCGTACGCGGAATGATAGGAGCCCCCTCCGTCCTCCCCGCCGTAGCCGATGTTCATCGACGCTATGCCGAGATGCTGGAGGAATGGGGAATAATCGGATCCCGAGCCGAGCGCACCGATCCTCAGGTCCGCCCGTTCCCGGATTCCCTTTCTCTCCGTGCCGGATGCATGGAGTATCTGCGCCGCCCTTGCGCGTTCGGACACGCTCACGTGAGTTTCCGGGTCCGTCACCTCCCGTGCAACCTGGTTGATGAACAATTCGAGCGTATGGGACCCGCCGGCGGAGAAGAAGCCCCTTCCGGTTCCGTCGGAATTGACGTACACGGCCGCTTTGCCTGCAAGCTCATCGGCATGCGTCTCCACCCATTCGGTGGAGCCCAGCAGCCCGGGTTCCTCACCGTCCCATGCGCAGTACACAATCGTCCGCTCCGGACGCCACCCCCCCGCAGCCAGGACGCCCACACCACGGGCCTCCTCCATCATCGACACCAGACCGCTCAGGGGATCACCCGCGCCAAACACCCACGCATCCTGATGATTCCCCCGTATGATCCACTCTCCGGGTTCACTGCTTCCCTTCAGCATTGCGATCACGTCGCGGATGGGCGCCATGTCCCATGAAAACTCCAGATTCATGTGGACGGCCGCCGGACCCGGCCCGCAGTGATACGTGATCGGGAGCGCCCCCCGCCACTCCTCAGGCGCCACAGGCCCCCCCATCGCGGAAAGGAGCGGGAGCGCATCGGCGTACGATATCGGAAGGACGGGTATCGTCGTCAGCACCCGCGCCTCGTTCATCGGAATCCGCTTTGCGTTCTTCGTGGCGCCGACAAACGGCGTGAGCGGGTCCCCGGGGTACAGCGGCATGTCTTCGACAGACCCCCGCTGACCGCCGAACCTGTTCCGATACGCACCTTCCGGGTACACATCCCCCCGGAAATACCCGTCGTCACGGGGGTCGGAATAGATGATGCATCCCAGGGCACCGTGCTCCGCCGCAACCTTGGGCTTGATGCCGCGCCAGGCGCCCCCGTACCGGGCAATGACGATCTTCCCCTTCACGTCGATCCCGCGCAGGGCAAGCTCCTCGTAGTCCTTCGGGACACCGTAATTGACGTACACGAGCTCGCCAGCCACGTCGCCGTCGCACGAGTAGCAATTGTACAGCGGAAGCTGTTCGGCTGTCTGGCCTGACGTCGTGTCCCCCGGGACGGGAGGTTCAGCAAGGACCGCGCGGTACGACGTCGGACGGGTCATTTCGAGAACCCGGAGCTTCGGCGTCGGGAACAGGACCGTGAATTCCTCGACATGCGTGTCGTATCCCCATGACCGAAAGAGCGACGCGATCATCGACACATTCTCCGCATCCCCCTTTGACCCGACGTGATGCGCGTGCGAGGAGAGCTGTTTCATCCAGTCGCGCATGTTGTCCGCCTTCAGCGAGGCGTCGAACTTCACTTCGAGAGAGCGTTCGCTCAGGGCACGCGCGCTGTCGAACCCGGCCATCGGCTGGGCGGCCGCACGGAGACAGATGGAAGCGAACAGAAAGGCGAGAATCATAGCGGGTCGCGGCACACTCATCATCTCTTCCCCTTATTGTGATGCGGATATGCGGACAGGAAGACGCCCCCAAGATAATCACCGGCACCTCCGAAAGCAAAGGCAGGGCTTGATTTTTGCGTGTTTGATTTTCGCGCAAGGAAACAGTAGTTTTTCCCGCCACGGAATTCACACAGAAACGACAGCGAGAGGGAGCCCACCATGCGGACACAGACTATCGTTCTTGTTGCTGCGCTTGCGGGAACCCTCACATCCGCCGCACGGGGGAATCGTCCGGCTGACGTCGGACGGCTCGACGACGATAATCAACGGGACATTCGACTGGGTCTATGACGGGGAAGGGACGACACGGCACCTGTTCGGGCTCCTGACAACATACCTGACCGATCATCTCCCCCCCGGTCCCCGGCAGAACTGACACGGCGTCAGTGCGACCGGAGTTTCGAGCGACCGGTCTCGCAGCGCGCGGCGGAGGGTCTTTTTCATTTACGGACAATTCTCTATATTGCGTCCGGCATTACTCATTTCCGAGCGAGCTCATGAAAACCGGAGACCGAAAGCGCCGGCCAAAGCGACGGCAGGCGGCAACACCGAAGAAGGAACGGATCTCCGGGCCGGCTGGAGAGAAGGTCTACTGCACGGAATGCGGCACAACGCTGGAGAACTTCTGCTTCTCCGACGGTGCCGACGATCTCGGTGCTATCCGGAAGACACTTGCCCAGTGCAGAAAGAAGGGGAAATTCTCGGGTGACTTCTGCTCGAAGCTCTTCATCGCGCACCCTGAAGCCGTGAGCGACCCGGATCGCGACCCCGACGACGATCCCGGCGCATAATCTAACCTGACACCCCGTCTAAATCAAACCACCCACGCAAGGAGACCGCCATGCTCCGTGTACGCCTCGTTCCCGCCGCTGCTCTTTTGATTGTAACAACCTGGGTTGCAGCCGGGCCCGGAAGGGGATGGGCACGCGCCCAGGATGAACAATCCCTGACGCGTGACGAAGTATCCGTCATCAAAAAGAAGCTTGTGGCAGTCCTCGAGGCGCTGGGGCAGCCCGCAGGATACTCCCTGGAACACGAGGACTTCAATCTCCCCACGGAGGCGTACAAGAATTCGGGGACGGGAAAGTTCAGTCTGACGGGCGCCTCCGCAAACAGGAGGTTCGGGACCGAGAAGAAGACCGAAGAAGAGAGCAAGGATCTGCAGAAGGAGTATCAGAAGAAGATCGCGGAGGCGCAGGCAAAAGGGGATTATGCGGAGATGTCCAGAATCGCCATGGAGATGCAGCAGAAGTCGGGTCAGATGCAGCTCAAGGCAACCGAGGGGCACAAAGACCCCGTGCAGGTCTCCGTCTCCTTCAACAGCAATCCCGGGGCGGTCATCGATCCCGACATGGTCGTTTTCGAACGTCCGGGCGTCATCGCGCTGAAATCCGGCGTCGAAAACGGCTCGGAGCGCATCGCCGTCTACTGTGATCCGGTGTCTCTGAAGGACACAAAACAGATGTCCCGCGTGGAGATGAAACAGCCGGAAGGGGGCGTTGCGAAAAAGACGCTCGTGCTGAACGTGACGATCGAGGTGACGGGTCCCACCGCGGGGATCGAGCCGTGGGTGAAGCTTGTCGACGTGAAGAAGGTTCTCGCACAGATCGATTCAGGGAAATAGAATCGGCCCCTCATGCCTTCGCCCCGACAGACACGAACCGGCGGAGCAGGCTTTCGCGGAACGCTTGCCGGAGCGCAACACGGAGGGGCGCTCCCCCCTGGAAGAAATTGACTTTCACGGAGCCCCTGTGTAGCTTGTTGCATCATGCCGGAGCTCAGACAGAACATCATTACCCGCGAGTGGGTGATTATCGCGAAGGAGCGCGCGCGGAGGCCCGACCAGTTCATCCGCCCGAAAAAGGAGTCGGATCCCCTCCCGCAGTTCGATCCCGGGTGCCCTTTCTGCCCGGGCAACGAGGCGATGAGCGCCGCGGAAACGTACAGGGTGGCGGACCGGGACGGATGGAAGGTGCGCGTCGTCGAGAACAAGTTCCCCGCGCTCTCGCAGGAAGGGGACCGGGTCAGACGGGTCGACGGAGTGTTCCGCTCAATGTCGGGCGTGGGGTTTCACGAAGTCGTTGTTGAGAACAGGCGGCATGATCTCTCTCCCGCGCTGTACTCCGTCGAAGAGTTCAGGACGATACTCGGCGCCTACCGCGCGCGCTACATGAAGATAAGGAAAGATCCGCGCGTCGAGGCGATCATCATTTTCAAGAACCACGGCGAGTCCGCCGGGACTTCGCTTGTACATCCGCATTCACAGATCACTGCAACCCCCATCGTCCCGACACAGATACGACACAGGATGGACGAGGCGATCCGGTTTTTCGACGAGACAGGGGACTGCGTGTTCTGCACGACGCTCAGGCGGGAGCTTGCGGACAGGCACAGAATCATCGCCTCGACCGACTCTTTCGTCGCATTCATCCCTTACGCCGCTCTTTCGCCGTTCCACCTCTGGATCTTTCCCGTGCGCCACTGTTCATCGTTCGACGAAATCGAGGAGTATGAGATCACGGACCTCGCAGCGACGCTCAGGACCGTCCTCGGGAAACTGTATCACGGCCTGAACGACCCGGACTACAATTTTTCCATCCGATCGATCCCGGCGCGCGAAGGCCAGAGGGAATACTTCCACTGGTACCTCACCGTCATCCCCCGCATCGTGCGGACCGCAGGGTTCGAAATCGGGAGCGGCATGTACATCAATACCGCGATCCCCGAGGAGAGCGCGAAGTTCCTGCGCGACGTCAGCGTCGACTGAAGGGGACTCCCCCCTACAAGTGACGCGGGGCCGCTCCCCGCGGCCCCGCCCGATCAACAGCATGTTTCCCTCCCCGTCTCAGCTCCCCATCATGGACATGGCGCTCAACCCGAATATGCCGAAGACGACCATCGTCAGTATCGCCGTCAGGACGAAATACACGATGATCAGGACGATGATCGACACAACCATGTAGGGCACGACTTTGTCCTGCGGCGTCTTCATTGTGTGCGGGAGCCCGAGATACAAGAGATACAAGCCGTAGAGGCCCGCGATAAGCACAAGGACGCCGAGGGCAGGAATGATTGTGAGGATCCCCGCAAGCCAGGCCGGGGTGTACGAATAGGCGACAAGCTGCATCGACCGCCCGAAGTTTCTCTGGGATCCGAAATTTGGCGCAAGATAGTCGATGACAAATGCAGTAAGATAGACTCCCGCCACGGCGGCGATGAACGAAACGATCGCCATGGCAATCCCCGCCGTGAACGACGTGAGCATCCCGCGGCCGATCAGGCCGAGACCGAGCATTGTGGCAACGGCGGGGATGAGCGCGAGAGGGATAACGTACCCGGAAATAATCTGACCCGCGACCGGGTCCTCGCCGGCAATTACCGGCCACTCGGTTTTCGGCGTCAGGATGATGTTCTTCGCCCTATCCACGATATTCATGATGCCTCCTGGATGTTGTGTAAGGAAGGGAACGCACGAGGTCTTGCCAGATGCCGGTCACGGAGAGAAGCGCCCTTCTTCCAGGAGCCGGACGGAATGAAGATAGAGTAAAGAGGGAACCGAGTCAAGCCCGGTTCGCCGGGAAGGGTATATCGCCGCCGGGGGGGGCGTTGCACAGGTGAAACGCTCGCGGAGAGCGGCGTCACTCAAGCGGCCTCCGGGACGCTCCGCTCCCCGCAGCGCACGATCTTATCCTTTTTTCTTCCAGTTTTCGGGCCGGAGGGACCGCACCGCAGCCCCTGCCTTCCACATCTCCGAATTCCGCCAGACCCCGAGCTCCACCTCGAGCTTCTCCCGGTAGTCAGGGGCGCTGCACGTGTCAAGGACCCGGCGCGACTCCACCCCTTCGCTCACATCCCTGTAGAGGAGCTCGAACAGGGGGCGTGCAGCGGTCTCAAACCTCTTCGACCAGTCGAGCGCACCCCGCTGCGCCGTTGTGCTGCAGGAGGCGAACATCCAGTCCATCCCGTTCGCACCGATGAGGGGATAGAGGGACTGCGTCGCTTCCTCTACGGTTTCGTTGAACGCCTCGCTGGGGGAGTGCCCCATCGCGCGGAGCGTTTCGTACTGCGCTTTCATGAGTCCCGCGATCGCCCCCATCAGAACGCCGCGCTCCCCCGTCAGATCGCTCAGCACTTCTTTCTCGAACGTCGTCGGGAACAGGTATCCCGACCCGATGGCCACTCCGAACGCCGTCACCCTCTCGGCAGCCTTCCCCGTTGCATCCTGGAAGACCGCAAAACTGGAGTTGATCCCGCTCCCGGCCAGGAAATTCGTCCGCACGGTGCGTCCGGCGCCTTTCGGGGCGACGAGGAACACGTCGACGTCCTTCGGCGGAACGACCCCCGTCTGATCGCGGAACACGACCGAGAACCCGTGCGAGAAACAGAGCGCCTGCCCCTTTTTCAGATTCTTCAGAATCCTGGGCCACTGTTCTTTCTGCCCGGCGTCGGAAAGGAGGATCTGCACGATTGTCCCGCGCCTCACGGCTTCCTCGATGTCCTCAAAGAGGGTCTTTCCCTCCACCCAGCCGTCCCGCACTGCGTCGCTCCAGCCTTTCCCCCCCTTCCGCTGGCCGATCACGACATTCACGCCGTTGTCACGCAGGTTCAGCGACTGACCGTGCCCCTGGGGACCGTAACCGATGATCGCGACAACTTCTTTCCCCAGCACGTCCCGCGCTTTTGCGAGCGTGAACTCCTCACGCGTGACAACCTCTTCCCGGACACCGCCGAAATCAATGAGCGCCATTCTTCCGTTCTCCTTGACCTGTGTTGTGGTTGCAGTTGACGAACCTGTTCAATCCGTGCCTGTTTTTCTGAGGGCGAGATTTCCGGGATCCCCGACACAGCGGAGCCACTCCGCCGAGCGGCGGCCTGTCCCGTGCACCGCAGAGTGAAACGCCGTCTGCAGCGCCCGCGTCACGGGGCCCGTCGTTCCCGACCCGATGGCCCGGAAATCGATCTCGCGAAGCCCGATGACCTCGGATGCCGTTCCGCAGACGAAAACCTCATCCGCACCATAAAGCTGATCGCGCGAGACAGGCCCTTCCGCAACCTCGTACCCCGCATCGCGGGCGAGCGTGACGACGGAATCGCGCGTTATCCCCTCAAGGACAGGAGCGAGCGACGGCGTGAGTATCGCCCCTTTCCTGACCACGAAGATGTTCTCCCCCGTGCATTCTGCGACATATCCCTGGGGGTCGAGCATTATCGCCTCCTCGAAGCCGAGCCGGACCGACTCGGTTTTCGCCAGAAAACTGTTTGCATAATTCCCGCTGATCTTGGCCTTCGTCATCATCACGTTCGGATGATGGCGGGTGAACGACGAGATATTCGCGCGGACCCCCCGTTCACGGGCCTCGGCGCCGAGATAGTTCTTCCACTCCCATACGGCGATCCCGACGGCCGGTTCACCCATGTCGACATTCAGGTTCCACCCTCCGCCCGAGAGATACACAAGCGGCCTGATGTAGCACTCGCGGAATCCGTTTGCGGCGACCGTACGGGATGCCGCCCCGGCGAGTTCTTCCGCCGACCAGGGGAGAGGGCGGAACCCGAACACGTGCGCCGACTTTAGGAGCCGTTCAATATGGTCCTCCAGCCGGAAAACCGCCGGACCCCGCTCCGTGTCGTAGCACCGTATGCCTTCGAATACTCCCGCCCCGTAGTGAAGCGCCGGGGTGAGAAAATGCACAGTCGCATGAGCGTAGTCCACGAGCTCGCCGTTCATCCAGACATATGTCGATTCCATCCCCATCGGACCGCCTCTCTAAATGAAAGTTATCCTCTCCACCACACCTCCGGTGACCGCTTCCGTGCTTCCGGAGCCCCGTATGTCCGCCGTGCGGAATCCGTCGGCAATAGCCCGGTCCACCGCCCGCTCGACCGCCTGCGCTTCGGCCTCCAGGCCGAGCGAATGCCGGAGGAGGAGCGCCGCGCTCAGTATCGCCCCCACCGGATTGGCGATGCCTTTTCCGGCGATGTCGGGGGCGGAGCCGTGTATCGGCTCGTACAGGCCGGGGCCGGATTCCCCGATCGAGGCCGAGGGGAGGAGGCCCATCGAGCCCGCAAGCACGGACGCCTCGTCCGTCAGTATGTCGCCGAACATGTTTTCCGTCACGAGGACGTCGAATCCCGCGGGCTGCGCAATGAGCCGCATCGCCGCAGTGTCCACGAGCATGTTCTCGAGCGTGACGCCGGGGAAATCCCGAGCGACGTCGGCGGCGGTCGCCCGCCAGAGGCGGGACGTCTCGAGGATATTCGCCTTGTCCACCGACGTGACCTTCTTCCGCCTCCCCCCGGCGAGGCGGAAGGCCAGAACAAGGATGCGCCTGATCTCGTACTCGTAATACTCCATCGTGTCGAACGCGCGGAGCCGGCCATCGACCTCGTCCCGGCCGCGCGGCATCCCGAAATAGAGCCCTCCGGTCAGCTCCCTCAGCACGAGGAGATCGACCCCTTTGAGGTGGTCCGGCTTGATCGGGGACGCGTCGAGAAGCCGGGCGTGGGGCCTGACGGGCCTCAGATTTGCGTAGAGCCCGAGCCCCTTGCGCAGCGCCAGGAGGCCCTGCTCGGGCCTGACGGCCGCCCCGGGGTTATCCCACTTCGGGCCCCCGACCGCTCCGAGAAGCACTGCGTCCGCCCGCGCACAGGACTCGAGGACTTCCTTCGTCAGTGCGACTCCGGATGCGTCGATGGAGCATCCCCCGATACGGTGTGTCGTGAAACTGAATTCGTGCCCCCGCATCTGCGCGACGCGATCCAGGACGCTGCGCGCCGCACCGGTCACCTCCGGACCGATCCCGTCCCCCGGGAGAAGTATGATGGCTGCTTTCATGCGCTCTTTCGTTCAGGACGTCGTTGTCAGCCCGTATTCAATGCTGTCGGAAAGGGCGCGCCAGCTCGCCTCGATGATGTTGGCGCTCGCGCCGACGGTGCTCCACCTGCGCGTTCCGTTTCTCGTCTCTATGAGAACGCGCGTCGTTGCGGCGGTCCCGCTCCCGCCGTCGAGGATCCTCACCTTGTAGTCTGCGAGCCGGAACCCGGAGAGCTTCGGGTACACGGGCGTCAGGGCCTTTCTGACCGCGGTGTCGAGCGCGTTGACCGGGCCGTTTCCCTCCGCCACCGTGTGGAGGACGTTCCCTCCGACGTTCAACTTGACCGTCGCCTCCGCGAATATCCCCCTCCCCTCCCTGTGCTCGACGTTCACCGTGAGGTCGATGAGCGTGAAGGGGGGGGCGTAGTTCTCCTGCTGCCGCTGCATCATGAGCGCGACCGACGCTTCCGCCGCCTCGAAGGAGAACCCTTTCGCCTCCAGGGCTTTGATCTGATCCAGAACCTGGCTGATCCTCCCCGTGTCGACGTTGACAAACCCGAATTCCTCGGACTTGCTGACGATGTTCGCGCGCCCGGAGAGCTCCGACACGACGACCCGCATCGTGTTTCCCACAAGTGCGGGATCGACATGCTGGTACGAATCGGGGTTCCGCCGTATGGCCGCGACGTGGATTCCCCCCTTGTGTGCGAACGCCGATTTCCCGACATAGGCAAGGTGGGCGTCCGGCGAGAGATTGGCGATTTCGGCGACGTAGTGGGCGGTCTCGGTGAGGCGCGCCAGGTTCCCCTCCGGGAGACATTCCATGCGGAGCTTGAGCGTGAGATCTGCGATCGCCGAAACGAGGTTCGCGTTTCCGCATCGTTCGCCGTAGCCGTTGATCGTCCCCTGCACCTGGATGCATCCCCCGCGCACCGCCGCAAGGGAGTTCGCCACGGCACACTCCGCGTCATTGTGCGTGTGGATCCCCAGGGGGACGTCCACGGCCTCCCGGACGCGGGAGACGATTTCCGCAATCTCCCACGGCATCGTCCCCCCGTTCGTATCACAGAGAACGAGAACCTCCGCCCCGCCTCCGGAAGCGGCGCGGAGCGTCTCCAGCGCGTATTCCGCGTCGAGCTTGAACCCGTCGAAGAAATGCTCGGCGTCGTAAAACACCCTCCGTCCCCGCCCGACGAGATACGCCGTGCTCTCGCGGATGATCCGTAGGTTTTCCTTCGCATCGGTCCTCAGAACTTCCCTGACGTGAAACAGGGAGGTCTTCCCGACGAGAGCGCACACGGTTGTCGCCGAATCGATGAGCGCGGCAATATTGGGGTCCTCCTCCGGCCGGCCGCCGACGCGGCACGTGGAGCCGAACGACGTGATCACGGCGTGATTCCAGCGGACGTCCTTCGCGCGGGAAAAGAACTCGACGTCCTTGGGGTTCGAGCCGGGCCACCCGCCTTCGATGAATGCAACGCCCAGGTCGTCCAGCTTCCTGGCGATCCTGAGCTTGTCGTCACACGAGAGCGATATCCCCTCCCTCTGCGTGCCGTCGCGCAACGTCGTGTCGTACACCTGGACGCGCATCTCTCAACTCCGCGATGTTGTACGTTCGAACGCCTCGATCTCCTCCGTAAACCGGAACAGGTACCCGAGTTCATCCACGCCGTTCAGAAGACAGGTCTTTGCGAAACCGTCAATGGGGAACCGCATCGCGGCCCCTCCCGGAACGAGAAGGGCCTGTGACGGGAGGTCGACCGTCAGCTCCGTGCGGGGGTCCGCGCCGAGAAGTGCGGCGAGCCGGGCATGGTCTCCCGCGGCCAGCGCAAGGGGGAGGATGCTGTTTTTCATTGCGTTGTTTGAAAAAATATCGGCAAACGAGGTGCTGATCACGACCCGGAAACCGAATCCCGCAAGCGCCCAGGGAGCGTGTTCGCGCGATGAACCGCACCCGAAGTTGTCTCCCGCAAGAAGGATCTGCGCCCCCCGGTGCGCGGGCATGTTCAGGACAAAATCGGGCCGGGGCGTGCCGTCGGCATTGAACCGCCAGTCCGCAAACAGGTTGTCTCCCAGCCCCTGCTTGTCCGTCACCTTGAGGAACCGGGCCGGTATGATCTGATCGGTGTCGATGTTGTCCACCAGGAGCGGGACGACACGCGACGAGAACCGGGTGAATTTCTCCATGAGCCTGTTCCTTCCTATGAAAGCGTCCGGACGTCGGTGATTTTGCCGGTCACAGCGCTCGCCGCCGCCGTCAGCGGTGAAGCCAGAAACGTCCTGCCTCCCTTTCCCTGCCGTCCCTCGAAATTCCTGTTGCTCGTGCTGACAGCGTACTGGCCCGGCGAGAGCTGGTCGCCATTCATCGCGATGCACATCGAGCATCCGGCTTCGCGCCATTCCGCACCGGCCGACGTGAATACCCTGTCAAGCCCTTCCGCCTCCGCCTGGCGCTTCACCGCCTGCGATCCGGGAACGACGAGCACGCGTACGGCGGGGTCGACCTTCCGCCCGCGGAGAACCGAGGCCGCAAGACGCAGATCGGAGAGGCGCCCGTTCGTGCAGCTCCCGATGAAGACGACGTTGACCGGACGGCCGAGGAGGGGCTCGCCCGGGGTCAGGTTCATGTACTCCAGCGCCTTCCTGAGCGCCGACCTTTGCGAGGGGTCTTTGACGTCCTCAGGCCGCGGGACGGGGCCGCCCACCGCCAGACCCATGCCGGGATTCGTCCCGAACGTGATCATCGGCGACAGGTCCGAGATATCGAGCGTCAGTGACCTGTCAAAAACCGCCCCGTCGTCGGTCGGAAGGGCCCGCCATCCGGCCACTGCACGGTCCCACTCCTCGCCGCGCGGCGAGAATTCCCTCCCGGCGATGTATTCAAACGTCGTGTCATCCGGCGCCATCATCCCCGCCCGTGCGCCCCCCTCGATGGACATATTGCATATCGTCATCCGCTCCTCCATCGAGAGCGCACCGACCGCCGGGCCCGTGTATTCGAACACGTGTCCTGTCCCCCCTCCGACGCCAATCCGTGCGAGGAGCGCAAGCACGATATCCTTTGCCGTGACGCCGGGCCCCCGCTTCCCCTCGATCCGGATTTCAAACACACCGGGCCGGCGCTGCAGCAGGCACTGCGTCGCCAGCACGTGTTCCACCTCGCTCGTCCCGATGCCGAAGGCGAGCGCACCGAAAGCGCCGTGCGTCGATGTGTGACTGTCCCCGCAGACGACGGTCATTCCCGGATGCGTGAGCCCGAGCTCGGGACCGATGACGTGGACGATCCCGCGGCCCGCGCTCGACATTCCGAAAAACCGTATGCCCCCCCGGCGGGCATTTTCCTCCATCTGCGCGATCTGCTTTGAGGCGAGCGGGTCGGTGAGCGGCAGAGACGGATCCCCCGTGGGGATGCTGTGGTCGACCGTGGCGACGGTCCTCCCGGGCCTCCGCACCGTGAGCCCGCGGGAACGGAGCCCGGCGAACGCCTGGGGGGATGTGACTTCATGAACCAGGTGGAGGTCGATATAGAGGACGGCGGGAGCCTCCGGTTCCTGGTGCACAACGTGCGACTCCCACACCTTTTCAAAAAGGGTTTTCGGCTTCGGCGCGTTCATCGGCGTACTTCCTCCCTTGAGATCATCGTCACAGGACCGAGGCCGCGAGCGCGATCGCCTCTTTCGCGCGCCCCTCCTTGCGTTTGCGCACGTTCAGCGCCCTGTTCATCGCTTCGAGGTAGGCCCGTGCGCTGCCGGTGATCACGTCGGTGCTCACCGCTCTCCCGTTGTACTGGACGCCGTCGAATTCCACGCGCACGAACACTTCACCCACGGTGTCGTGGCCGATGCTCACCGACTTGAGCGAGTACTCGAGGAGTTTTCCGACGATCCCCGTCAGCCGTTCCATGGCCCGGTACATGGCGTCCACAGGGCCGTCCCCGGTGGCGGAGTCGACCATCCGTTCCTCACCCGTCTTGAGCTCCACGGTGGCCGTGGGGCGGACGCTCGTCCCCGTGCTGACGTGCAGCCCGATGAGCTGGTAGTCCTGTTCCGAGCCGTGCGTTCCCGATTCGAGGATCGCGATAAGCTCCTCGTCGAATATTTCCTTCTTCTGGTCCGCGATCGACGTGAACCCGGCGTATGCCTTCTCGAGCTCGCCGTCCGTCAGATCGAACCCGAGTTCCGCATAGCGCTGCCTGAGAGCGTGCCGGCCGGAATGTTTCCCCAGCACGAGCGTGCTGTGTTTGATGCCGACCGACTGCGGCGTCATGATCTCGTACGTGATTGCACTCTTCAACATCCCGTCCTGATGGATGCCGGCTTCATGGGAGAACGCGTTCGCCCCCACGATCGCTTTGTTCCTCTGCACCTGCATCCCTGTGAGACTCGACAGGAGCCTGGAGGAACGGTAGATCTCCCCGGCATCGACCCCCGTCACGACGCCGAGTCGTTCGGCACGGACCTTGAGGGCAAGGACGATCTCCTCCAGCGCCGCGTTCCCCGCGCGTTCGCCGATGCCGTTGACGGTGCACTCGACCTGGCGCGCCCCGTTTTCGATCGCCGCGAGCGTGTTGGCCACCGCCATGCCGAGATCATTGTGACAGTGAGCGCTGAGGACCGCCCCGCCCAGATCCCCCACACGCTCCCGGATCGCCCTGAACATGGCGCCGTATTCCGCGGGGATCGCGTAGCCGACCGTATCGGGAAGATTGAGAACCGTGGCACCGGCTGCGATCACCGCTGCGGCGATCTCGCACAGGAATCCGATGTCGGTCCGCGAGGCGTCCTCGCAGGAGAACTCGACGTCGCTGCAGAGGCTCCTGGCATACTTCACCGCCTCGACCGAATCCTTCAAAACCTGTTCCCGCGTCTTCTTGAGTTTGTGCGCGAGATGAATGTCGGACGTGGCGATGAACGTATGGATGCGGGGCCTGCGTGCGCCGCGGATCGCTTCCCACGTCCTGTCGATGTCTCCCGCCATGGCCCGCGAGAGCCCCGCGACCGATGAGCGTTCGACGGTTCCCGCGATCATGCGGACAGCCTCGAAATCCCCGGAAGAGGCGACGGGGAATCCCGCCTCGATCACGTCGACGTTCAGGCGTTCGAGCTGCCGGGCCATGCGCAGTTTTTCATCCACGTTCATGCTGCACCCGGGCGACTGCTCCCCGTCGCGGAGCGTTGTGTCGAACACGATAATGCGGTCGTTCATGGCAATGCTCTCCTTAAAGTATTCTGCCTTCCACGTCAATGAGTTTCTTCACCCACGCCATCAGGTCGGCGAACCCGGCGGGTGTCAGCGACTGGGCCCCATCGGAGAACGCCTCCTCGGGTTTCGGGTGGACTTCGATGATCAGACCGTCCGCGCCTGCGGCAACCGCGGCCTTCGCAATCGGCGTGACGAGGCTCCGGACGCCGGTGCCGTGACTGGGATCGACGATGATCGGGAGATGGCTCGTCTCGTGGACCGCGGGGACCGCCGAGAGATCGCAGGTGTTCCGTGTGTAGTCTTCAAACGTCCGTATCCCGCGCTCGCAGAGGATCACCTCGTAATTCCCCTGCGACATGATGTATTCCGCCGAGAGGAGGAGGTCCTTCACCGTGTTCGCCATCCCCCGCTTCAGGACAACCGGCTTTCGTACCTTGCCCACCTCCTTCAGGAGCGCATAATTCTGCATGTTGCGCGCGCCGATCTGGAGTATGTCCGCGTAATCCGCCACCAAGGGGACGTCCGTGGGTGTGATCACCTCGGTAATGATGAAGAGGCCCGTCTTCTCCCTCGCTTCTGCGAGCAGCCGGAGTCCCTCCTCCTCGAGCCCCTGGAAGCTGTAGGGAGAGCTCCTGGGCTTGAACGCCCCGCCCCGGAGGACTTTCGCCCCCGACTTCTTGACCTCCTCCGCAACCGCCAGTATCTGCTCGCGGCTCTCGACTGAACAGGGTCCCGCCATGACGATGAAGTGGTTGTTGCCGACCGTGACCGACCCCGGCGACCCCGCCTCTCCCAGCCTGATCGTCGTCCTCTCCGGCTTCCAGTCCGTGCTGGCCAGCTTGTAGGGCTTCAGTATGGGGACAACGCTCTCGACGCCGCTGAGGACATCCAGTGCCTGGAGGCGCGATTTCCCCCGCTCGTCGCCGACGCAGGCGATCACAGTCCTCTGCTCTCCGTAGATCGGATGCACCTGGTAGCCGAGCGTGCGCACCTGCTCGAACACGTGCTCGACCTGTTCCCGGGAGGCCCCCGGCTGCATAACGATGATCATACCTCCCCCTGGAACTCGCGCTTCAGTGCGACCCGTCCCGTGCGGGCCATCTCCTTGATGGCGAAGGGCTTCAGCATCTTGATAATCGCATCGACCTTCTGCTGGCTCCCGGTGGCCTCCAGCGTGAGGGTTTTCGGGCTGATGTCAACGACCTTCGCGCGGAAGATCTCCGCGATCTGCATGATCTCGGGGCGCGTGTCGTTCGTCGAATGGACCTTGACAAGGACAAGTTCCCTGTCGACGAAGCTCTCGAACGTCAGGTCGATCACCTTGACGATGTCGATGAGCTTGTTCAGCTGTTTCGTGATCTGTTCGATGATCTGATCATCCCCGCGCGCAACAATCGTCATACGGGACACCCCCTCGTCCTCCGTCGGTCCGACGCTCAGGCTGTCGATGTTGTACCCTTTCGCCGCGAACAGGCCGGCGATCCTGTTAAAGGCCCCGAACTTGTTCTGCACGAGAATCGAGATCGTGTGCCTCTTGACCTTCTCGTCGGCGGGGCCGGGCGCCTGCGTGTTAAGCATTGCTTGGGACATGGGCATGAACGCTTACCTTTCTGGCTTTTCCTTTTTCCACAGTGGCGATTGCGTCTCCGGAGCCGTTGCGGCCCCCCGGGACGGGATCGGGCGTATCGATCATCTCATTGATCGTCTGCCCCGCGGGGATCATCGGGTAGACGTTGTCCTCTTTCGCGACGACGAACTCGGCAAACACCGGGCCGTCCGTGTGCGCCATCGCCTTGCGCAGGACGTCCTCCACCTCGGAGGTGCGCGTGGCGCGGAAGGCCGTGCAGCCGTACGCCTCCGCAAGGCGCACGAAATCCGGGTTCGCGAGCTCGACCTGCGAGTACCGCCGCCGCCAGAACAGCTCCTGCCACTGCCGGACCATGCCGAGGAAGCCGTTGTTGATGACGAATATCTTGAGAGGGAGGCGGTGCTGGACGATCGTCGCCATCTCCTGGCTGTTCATCTGGAAGCCACCGTCGCCGCTTATCGAAATGACAGGGAGATCCCTGCGGCCGAACACCGCCCCCATGGCGGCGGGGAGCGAAAACCCCATCGTGCCGAGGCCGCCGGAGGTGATGTGCGTGCGGGGATGGGCAAAGTTGAAGAACTGCGCGGCCCACATCTGGTGCTGCCCCACGTCCGTGACGACGATGGCATTCCCCTCCGTGATCTCCCCCAGCTTCTGGATGACGTACTGCGCACGGATCTCCTCCCCGTTCCTGTAGCGGAGGGGATGCTCGTCCTTCCAGGCGTCGATCGTCCGGAGCCAGTCCTTCGTCTCCAGGGGGTTGACCAGATCCTGGAGCGCGGCGAGCACCCGCTTCACATCGCCGACGATCGGGACGTCGACTTTGACGTTTTTGCTGATGGCGGACGGATCAATATCGATGTGAATCTTCTTCGCCTCTGCGGCAAACGCATCCACGTTGCCGGTGACCCTGTCGTCGAACCGGGCGCCGACGGCGATGAGGACGTCGCAGAAATGGACCGCCATGTTGGAATACCATGTGCCGTGCATGCCGAGCATCCCCATGGCGAGCGGGTCGTTCTCGGGGAACGACCCGAGCCCGTGCAGCGTCGTCGTCACCGGACAGCGGAGCTTCCGCGCAAGCGCCGTCAGCTCCGGAGCGGCGTTGGAGAGGATCGCTCCCCCTCCCACGTACAGGACCGGCCTGCTTGCCGCGTTTATCACCTCCGCGGCTTTCCTGATCTGCCGGAGGTTCCCGTCGAGTATGGGAGCGTAATTTCTCAGCGTGACGCTCCCGGGATAATCGAAGGTGGTCTTCTGGGCCATGACGTCCTTCGGGAGATCGATGAGGACCGGGCCCGGGCGCCCGCTCAGGGCAATGTAGAACGCTTCCTTGATCGTCTGCGCCAGCTCGCGGACGTCACGCACGAGGTAGTTGTGCTTCGTGACCGGACGCGTGATGCCGACGATGTCCGCCTCCTGGAACGCGTCGTTCCCGATGAGGCGGAGCGGGACCTGCCCTGTAAAAACGACAAGCGGTATCGAATCCATCATCGCATCCGCGATGCCGGTGACCGTGTTCGTCGCGCCGGGCCCGGATGTGACAAGAACGACGCCGGGTTTCCCCGTCGCTTTGGCATACCCTTCCGCGGCGTGCGTCGCCCCCTGTTCGTGCCGCGTCAGGACGTGATTGATGTCCGAGATGTCGTGCAGGGCGTCGTAGACGCCGATCGTCGCTCCCCCCGGATAGCCGAAGAGGACCTCGACGTTCTCGGCGATGAGACTGCGAACGAATATCTCCGCCCCGGTCATGAGCCGTCCCGCCGGTGCGGCCGGGCTTTCTTCCTCGTGCGCCTGTCGTGACATCGTCAACCCTCCGCTCAGTGAATGGTATGAATGGATCAGTCTGTGACCGCGCCCGTGCTGCTGCTCGAAACCTGACGCGCATATTTTGCGAGAACGCCCCGCCTGTACCGGGGCTCCGGCTGCACCCATGCGTCTTTCCGCTTTTTCAGTTCGGCCTCGCTGACGTCGAGATGAAGGACGCGCTTCCGCGCGTCGATGGTGATCATGTCCCCCTCGCGGACGAGCGCGATCGCTCCTCCGACGTACGCCTCCGGCGCGACATGACCGACGACAAGCCCGTACGTCCCTCCGGAAAACCGGCCGTCGGTGATCAATGCGACCGAGTCACCGAGTCCCGCACCGATGATCGCGGAAGTCGGCGCCAGCATCTCCCTCATTCCCGGGCCGCCGCGGGGGCCTTCGTACCGGATCACGATCACGTCCCCTTTTTTGATCTTCCCTTCCAGTATCGCTCCGAGGCAGGCTTCTTCCGAGTCAAACACGCACGCCGGACCCGTGATCGAGGGCTGCTTCACCCCCGTAATTTTTGCCACCCCGCCTTCCGTGGCGAGATTCCCCTTGAGGACGGCAAGGTGCCCCTCATTGTAGAGAGGATTTTCCCAGGGGCGGATCACTTCCTGTCCTGACTGCGGCCGATCCGGAACATTCCCGAGGAGCTTTTCGACGGTCTCTCCCGTCACCGTCAGCGCGCTGCCGTGCAAAACTCCGTGAGCGAGGAGCATCTTCATCACCTGCGGAATTCCTCCCGCCCTGTGAAAATCCGTCACAACGAACCGCCCCGAAGGCTTCAGGTCACAGAGCACGGGGACCCGTGCGCGGATCGATTCAAAATCATCGATCGAGAGCGGGACGCCCGCCGCATGGGCGATCGCAAGGAGATGGAGGACGGCGTTCGTGGAGCCGCCGATCGCCATGACGACGGCGATTGCATTTTCGAATGCGTGACGCGTGAGAATCTGTGAGGGGAGTATTCTGTTGCGGATTGCACGGGCGAGCACTTCGGCGGAACGGGCGGAACTATCAGATTTTTCCGCATCTTCGGCCGCCATCGTGGAGGAGTACATGAGGCTGAGCCCCATCGCCTCGACCGCCGAGGACATCGTGTTGGCGGTGAACATTCCGCCGCAGGAGCCCGCCCCGGGACAGCAGCTCCTCTCGACATCCATGAGCTCGCTTTCGCTGATCTTGCTGGCGCTGAACTCACCCACCGCTTCGAACGCGCTGACGACGGTCAGATCTTTCCCGCGGAGATGTCCGGGTTTTGTCGTCCCGCCGTACACAAAGACGGCGGGAATGTTCATGCGCGCGATGGCGATCATCGCCCCCGGGATGTTCTTGTCGCACCCCCCCACGACAAGGACGCCATCCATGCTCTGAGCGTTGCATGCGGTCTCGATGGAATCCGCGATCACCTCGCGCGACACCAGGGAGTACTTCATCCCCTCCGTTCCCATCGAGATGCCGTCACTGACGGTGATCGTCCCGAATATCTGGGGCATCGTTCCGGCGGAACGGAGAGCGTCAACCGCGCGCTCGGCAAGATCCTTCAGCCCGATGTTGCACGGGGTGATTGTGCTGTACGCGCTGGCGACGCCGACGATCGGCTTCGTGAAATCGCCGTCGCCGAAACCCACGGCGCGCAGCATCGCCCTGTTGGGAGTGCGCTGGACTCCCTGCGTTATCGTCCTGCTCCGGTAGTTTTGAGATTCCGTATCGGCCATGTCGGTTCAGTCCTCGTAAACATGCAAAACATTGTACCTGCCCGCCGGAGGAGAACCATGCTTGACCGCTAGGGTGAAACGAGGGGTATATGCTGGTTGGCCTCCGGCGTTCGGTTAGCTGTTAATAAACAGCCCCAGAACGCTCGGGAGGCTAATAAGCAGCAGGAGATTGAGAATCAGGGAAAGAGACAGAACCGGGCTGTGGATTCCGGAGAGGGATCCTGAATGCGCCGCGGTATGTATGCTGTTTCCCATGGTGGCTATCGTCTGACACTAAGAATACAATTTCTTTGCACTCTGTCAAGAAATATTTTCGAAAATGCGCAAAATCCCGAAAAACAAACGGTATTGAAGGATTTCTCCCTTCACCAGATTTTCACCCTCACGCTGTCCGGGCGGTACATCGGATCCCCGGGCCGGACGCCGAATGCCTTGTAGAATTCCGGGACGTCGGCAAGCGGCCCGTTCACGCGCAGGAACTGCGGCGCGTGGACGTCCGACATGACCTGACGCGCGAGCGACTCGTCCCGAATCTGTCCGAGCCACGAATAGGCGTATGCAAGGAAAAAACGCTGGTCGGGAGTGTATCCGTCGATCAGCGTATCGGTGCGTCCCTCATGCGTTTTCTTGAACCCGTCGTAGCCGATCACCACACCGCCGAGATCGGCGATGTTTTCACCGAGGCTCGCCCTGCCATTCACGTGGAGGCTGTCGAGGACGACGTAGTGTTGAAACTGGTCGACCATGATTTTCGCCTTCGCGTTGAACCGGTCGGCGTCTCCCTTCGTCCACCAGTCACGCAGGTTCCCCGCTTCATCGAACTGACGCCCCTCGTCGTCGAATCCGTGCGTCACTTCGTGCCCGATCGTCGAGGCACCCGCATACCCGTAGATTATCGCGTCATCGACGAGCGAATCCGCGACGCCGGGAATCATCAGTCCCGCCGCAGGGAGGACGATCTCGTTGTTTGAAGGATTGTAATACGCGTTGTAGGTCTGGGGTGTCATGTCCCATTCCGATCTGTCGACCGGCTTCCCCAGCTTCGACGCGTGAAAGTTGTAGTCCCAGACCTCCGCCCGCATCTGATTTGCACAGAACGAGCTCCTGTCGATCCGGAGAGCGGAATAGTCCTTCCATTTGTCAGGGTAACAGACCTTCCTCGTCACCGCGTGAAGCTTCGCCAGCGCCTTTTCCTTCGTCGCCTCCGACATCCAGTCGAGCCTGCTGATCCGTGCCGCATACGCGGCGAATATATTGTCCACAAGCGTTGTGTACCGCGCCTTCATCGAAGCGGGAACGAATTTCTCGACGAAAAGCTGTCCCAGCATGTCTCCCAGCGACCGCTCCTCCGCATCAAGCGCCCTCTTCCAGCGGGGACGGGGCTCCTTCACGCCCGAGAGCACGGTCTGGTAGAAATGAAAATGCTCCCGCTCGAACAGCGCACTCAGCGCCGCGGCAAAGCGGTTGACGAGGTTCCAGCGAAGGTATTCCTTCCACCCTTCAAGGGGCTCCTCGCGGAGGAGCGATTCCACCTCCCTGAGAAATTCCGGCTGTCCGACGACGACGGAATCGACGATCGGCAGGGACATCGCCCGGAGCATCCCCTCCCAGTGCATCGACGGAACCATGCCGTCCAGGCGCTTCAGGGAAACCATGTTGTAATTTCTGTACGGGTCACGGAGGTCCTCGAGCTTTCGCGAGGCTTTTGCGAGCCGGGTTTCAATGGCCATCACGGCAGCGCTGTTTTTCTCCGCGGAGCTGCGGCTCTCACCGAGGAGCATGAGCATCGCCGTGACGTGGGAAACGTACTCATGCCGGATGTTTGCCGTCCGACCGTCCGTATTGAAGTAATAATCCCTGTTCGGGAGCCCCAGACCGCCCTGATAAATGTGGAGCGAATATGCCGCGCTGTTCTTCTCGTCCTGCACGACGAACCCGGCGAACAGAGGGTCCGCCCCGTACATCTGGAGATGCGCGACCGCATCCCGCACACCGCCGGCATCCCGGATGCCGTCGATCATATCCAGGTCGGCGCGCAGCGGGGCAATTCCCTGCCTTTCGATGTTTGCGGTGTCAATCGCAGCAGCGTAGAAATCCCCGATCTTCCGGCGCGGACTCCCCGCGGGAGAAGAGGCGTCGGAGGCCGCATCTTCGCAGACCCCCCTCAGACGGGTATACGTCTCATCCTGGACGAGATTCCCCACGCCCCAACTCCGCTCGCTGGGAGGTATCGGGTTTGCCTTGAGCCATGCGCCGTTCGCGTAGCGGAAAAAATCAACCGAAGGGGAAACCGTCGTGTCGATGTCGGCGGCAAGGAAATGCTCCGGACCGGCATCCCGGTGCGCGGGGGCGCCGCAGCCGGCAAGAATCGCTCCGGCTGCGAGGACCGTCAGTGTGCGTGTTTTCATGGAGGGGGGAATGGGAGTGTGCAATTATTTCGTCAGGACCATCTTGCGGGTCTGTATGTATTGCCCCGCCGTGAGCCGGTATATGTACACGCCGCTCGAGAGCGCCCGCCCGTCGAAGCGCACTGCGTACGAACCGGCCTCTTTCCTTTCGTCGACAAGGGTCGCCACCACCCTGCCGAGAAGATCGTAGACGCTGAGCATGACATGCCCCGCGGAGGGAACCTGGTACGTGATCGTCGTCGAAGGGTTGAACGGGTTCGGGTAGTTCTGCCGCAGGCTGAAGACGGCGGGTCCGGACATTCCGGACGGCCCTGTGCCCGTAACCGTCAACTGAGACGTCGGACGCATCCAGACCCCCTGGCCCCCTGTTCCGGCAAACGTATTCGTTCCGCTCACCGCGAGGGAAAGAACATCGGTGCTCGGAAGCCCCGTCCCGGTCCACGTCGCCCCGCTGTCATTCGAGAGGACCACGCCCGCGCCGAGAGTCCCCGCCAGCACGGTCCGGCCGGAAGCGGTGAATGAGGTGACGCATGTGTCAATCAGACCCGCCCGGAGCCAGGTCTTCGCGCTGTCCCGCGACACGTAGATCCCGCCGAGGGGCGTCCCCGTGAAGACCGAAGCGCCCGACACGACAATCGCGTTGACGTCCCCGCCGTACGCCGAAATTCCTCCCGGTGCCTGACCCCAGTTCAGCCCGTTGTCCGCCGATGTAAAAATCCCTCCGCCGTACGTTCCGGCGTAGATCAATCCCTCCCCCTGGACAAGGACGTTAACGGAAGGAACCGTGAGCCCCGTGCCTGACGGCGACCAGTGGGCTCCGCCGTCCGTGGATCGGAATATGCCGCCGCCGGTCCCCGCCAGGAGAACTCCTTCCGAACTCAGAAGTGCGTTGACGTCGCTGTTGGTGATCCCCGGACCGGCCGGCGACCATGCCGAGCCGGACCGCGGCATCACAAAGACGCCTCCGTGATACGTCCCCGCATAGAAGTTGGAGGCATCCGATGCCAGCGCGAAGACGTCGGGAGAAGTCAGCCCCCGGTTGACAGGCACCCACGTGGACCCGTTGTCCGGCGATGAAGCAATCCCTGATCCGCTCGTCCCGGCGTAGAGCGTGGATCCGTCGGGATACAAAACGTTGACGTACGTCCTTCGAAGCCCCCCGTTGACGGGGGACCACGATGCCCCGTTGTTCATCGACACAAACATCCCCCCGAATTCCGTCCCGGCGTAGAGCGCCGTACCACCCGAGGAAAGCGTGACGACCCTCGTGTCCGTCAGGCCGGTGTTCACCGCCGTCCAGGTGTTTCCCCTGTCCGTCGAGAGGAAGACGCCGGCGCTGTCGTCACCGGCGAAGAGGTTTGTGCCCGAACCGAGGAGCGCGACAACATGCGGCACAGGAAGCCCTGAGCCGTACGCGGCCCACGCCGCACCGCTGTTGCTGGAATAGAAGAGTCCGCCGATCTCGGTCGCCGCCAGGAGGTTTGTATCGACAGTCATGAGCGCGTTGACACCGAGGGACGAAAAACCGGAGTTGACGGCCGTCCAGCTCGTCCCGCTGTCCGTGGAGACGAACACCCCTCCCCCGTGCGTCCCCGCAAAAAGCGTGGCCCCGCGGACGAGGATCGCACTGACGTCTCTGTATGTCAGACCGGAATCCGCCGCCGTCCAGTTTGCCCCGGCATTTGTCGAAAGGAACACTCCCCCTCCCTCGGTCCCGGCAAATATGGACGTGCCGAAAACGGCAAGCGCTCCCGCAGACTCTCTGCCGAGTCCGGAGTCGGATTCGGCCCAGGTGATCCCTCCGTCCGTGGAGAGATAGAGACCCATGTCAGTCCCTGCGAGTATGCCGGATGGGATTCCTGCGTACGCGTAGACGTATCTCCCCTGTATCCCGGAATTCACCGGAGCCCATGCAGCTCCGCCGTTCGTCGAGGCATACGGGCCGCCGTCCGTCCCGGCAATGAGGCGCGAAGATCCGGCATAGATCGAAAAAATGTGCCCTCCCCCCGGCCCGTTCGTCTGCACCCACTGGGCGGAGACGGAACCGGCACAGAGTGCGGCAAGCGGGAGAAGAAGGAGTACGCGACGGAAAAAAGAGCCAGTCGGTGTGCGTGAAATGCGCGGTGCTTGTTCATAGAGGGCATGATGCGGGGTCAGCGATTCCATTCAGTTCCTTCAGTTGAGATTCGGGCGGCTGTGGGTCGTTGGACGGCCCATCCCGGGAAATCGTCCGGGAATTATAAGGTACGAAAGCGGAATACGAGACTCAAACGGGAAAGGCCGGACGCAGTGAAAATGCGTCCGGGCCGATTCCCGTTCGTATGTGCATATCGGGGGGTATGCGAAGCGAAGAGATCAGGCTCCGGGCCGCGAAGCCGAAGGGGAAGCGGCACTCGCCGTCGTCCGCCGGATGGCCAGCGAGAGAAATCCGACGACGATTCCCGCACCGACAACGACTGCATCGACCTGAGCGCTGAAATATTGATCCAGCCCCGCAAGTGTGTCAAATGAGAAAACACCAGGGCCGGCAAACGCAAGCGCGAGCGAAGCTGCGACATAAAACGCATTGAGCTCGACCCCGTTCCCGGACGCGAAGAACCCGTTCCGGAGGTGCACACTCCCCGCGGCGACGATCATGAGCAGAACGATAAGCGCGGGGCCGACAGGCCCGAAGAGACCGAGCGCTGTCAGAATACCACCGACGATTTCACCATATGCCGCAGATGCGGCAAACAGCACGCCCGGCCTGTATCCGAGGGATTCGAAGAACCCGGATGTCGCCTTGAGCCCGTGTCCGCCGAAGAAGCCGAATGCCTTCTGTGCGCCGTGCGCTGCCATTGCCAGCCCTACTATGAGCCGTGCAATCAAGAGTCCTGTTCCCACCATGATTTTTCCCTTTCCTTTTTCGGCTCCCGCGAAGGAGCAGTTGTTCATTAACGCAAAGTACAGATATGAATTATACAATCAAAAAAAATGGACACCTCCCGTCTTTTCCTATTCGCCACCCAGCATCACCAGAAGACGCCGGAGTGAGTTCCTCTCCTCCTCGCTCGAGTTCGAAAAAAGTGCCTGCGTCGTCGACCTGAGTGCCTCCAGACCTCTACTGTGCATGCGTTTTCCGGATTCGGTGAGCTCCATGAGTATGCTCCTCCTGTCTTCCGGATCCGAGACTCTCTTCACGCTCCTTTCCGACTCCAGCCTGTCCGTTAATTGCGTGATGTTTGATTTGACGCAATTAAGATGCTCTGCAAGCTTCCCGAGTGAAACCGGGGCCCCCGTATTTACCAGGGCATCGAGCATCCGCCATTTCACAAACGTGAGCCCTTCAGAACCGAGCGCCTGGTCCAGCCGGGATTCCGCAAACCGCCCGCTCTTTATCAGGAGAGTCAGGAGTCCAAGAGCACCCTCTGTTGGACAGGCCTCAAATTCATTCATGAATGAAATATACATATATAAATCAAATTTGTCAAGTGAAATCGTCCGGAGTCACTTTCTTCCCTATTTGGGTATCCCGCCTTTCCATCCGAATTTCTTCATGTCGACCCGCCCCCGGGAAAAGACAACTCCCTCTCGGCTGAGGAGCCGTTCCTGCTCTTCCCCCCTCTCCCCGGGGAGGGAGATTCTCCCGGCGGCATTGATAACTCTGTGCCATGGGATCTCACTTCCCCCGGGAACGTGATGGAGTGCATACCCCGCCATGCGCGCCTGTCGCGGGAGCCCGCTCAGCCTCGCAACGGTGCCGTACGACGCGACTCTCCCCCGCGGTATGCGCGTGACCGTGCGCCAGATGCGGAGGTAAGCATCACTCCTTTTCTCTCCTGCCAAGGCCGTATTCGTGATGTGTCAGGCGTGAATGGGTTCTTTCGTCATCGAAGCGTCGAGTGTGACTCGGAGCCCCTCCGGGAGGAGAAGAATCACCGGGGGGAGATGCCTTCGCATGCTCCCCCCTGATGCACGGCTGACGGAGATCACTACTTCGTACCCGCCGGGTTCCCCTGCGTCCGCTTGTTGTGTTTCAGCCGATAGATGTCTTTGCTGGCCTTGTTCTGATCATGGCGGAGCTTTGCCCGTTCCGCCGGCGTCACTTTTCCGTCCACCTTCGCCATCTGTTTTTCCGCCTGGATCGTTTTTTGCTCCTGCCTCAATTTCCTCGCCTCCCCTTTTGTCAGTTCACCGCTTTTGACCCCCTGACGGATGCGCGCCTTCTGCTTCATCTGCCGCTCCCTGACCACCGGCGTCTTGGTACCCGGGGTTTGCGGAGGATTCGGGTCCTGAGCATATGCCGTGACTGCGAACGCCACGGCGAGAAGCAACAGCCGCATTCTGAGTCCCATGTGCAGCCTCCTGTGTGTGTGAGTGGGTTGATTACTTCAGGAGAAGCATCGTCCGTGTCCGGACGTAGCCCCCCTCCCGAAGCCTCTAATACATAGACGCCGCTTGCAAGCCCCGATGGGTCAAACGCCGGACACAGCCATGACGGAGCGCGTGGCGGCGCCGTCCGGTGAGGCCGGCCCGTCGGCCGGATTACTGAGAAAGTTATCCGTGCCGAACATCGCGAACATTCTCTCTCCGTCACCGATCCCCGCGATCGGCGTCTCATTTGCCCTCAGCGATATCGCAGGCTTGCCGCGGGAGTCAAGAACGACAGGATTCCAGAATGCACCGGAACTGTCCGTGATAAAATTCAGTTTCAGGTCCGGGCCCGCGCTTGTGTCTGACACCCATCCGATTGCGTCATTGTCCTCCGCGATGCGGGGGGAATCAGTCTGCGCATTCGGCGCCCCGTCGAACGTGGCGGTCGGCTGCGAATCCCCGAAGAGAAAATACGTAACGCCATTGTGCTGGAACGAATGCCCCTCATCCGTCCCGAAAAGGCCGTATCTCTTCTCCGTCTGGCTTGTCGTCGGCCTGTTGAATTCCTTGCCGGTCTCCCCCGTAAGCTGACAGACCTTCACCGTCGAGCCCGGAACATACATGATGCTTTAGGGAGGAGCCGGAGGCGTTGACAGTGCCGGCCTGTTGTGTCCGCCGGAAGTCCGACTGGGAGGCGATTGACGCAGGTGCCCGCGTCATGAGTGTGCGGAAACGGATATGAAAAGACTCTGCAAACCAGGGCATAACAACAGTTGACGCGGCAAGCGTGAGAATGGGCTCCCGGATTTCAGTATTTCATTATAATGGAGACTGAGTTGACAATCAAGAAAAATCTGATATTTTTGCATAATCGTCTGAAGGTGACATTGACACTTATATTTCCTATCTTCTTATCACCCATTAGCGAGATGTCACCACAGATCCGCCGTACGTCCACCGCTTCATTCATTCACCATCACATTACATTCTGGAGGTTTCCATGGCTGGTTTGTTGAAACGCGTCGGACTCACTTTGCTTTCCCTTTCCCTGGGCGCGATGATCGCTCTGGCGGGAGAAACGGCACCTGACAAGGAATCACCTGCTCCCAAACAGGGGTTCCGCGCAGACATTCTCGGGCAGATCAGTTTCGCAGAAAAAAGGATCGAAGACCTTGCTGCAGCGGTCCCCGCGGAGAAATACTCCTGGCGCCCCTCGGACGGCGTCCGTTCCGTCAGCGAAGTGTACGTTCACATCATCGGCACCAACTACTTCTTCATGACGTTCCTCGGGGTCAAACCGCCGATGCCGATGGACCCGAACATGGAGAAGACGCTCACCGACAAGAGTGAAATCGCCGCGAAGTTCAAGCCCTCGTTTGACTTTTTCCGCAAGGCAGTCATGGGACTCTCCGACAAGGACCTCGACAAGACCGCGGAAGTGTTCGGCAACAAGATGTCATACCGCAACGTGCTGATCACCGCCATCGCCCATCTGCACGAGCACCTGGGACAGTCCATCGCGTACGCCCGCATGAACGGGGTCGTCCCTCCGTGGACGGCGGAACAGCAGGCGGCGGAGTCGGGGAAAAAGGAGATGAAGTAACACTGAAGAGGGAGGAGCGTATTGATGGCAAAGCGGGACGATGACAGGCCTCTTACTATCCGGTGCCCGAACTGCAAACAGATCCGCGAGCCGGATTTCAACGAGACCACCCGCAATTACGTATGCCCTCTCTGCTCGGCTCCTGTCGACGCGCAGGTGTTTATTGAGAAGAAGAAACGGGGACTGAAGTAAGGCAGGTCTGCCGGAGTGTGTGTCACTGAACGGCGGGCACCGCGGTTGTTGCGGTGTCCGCCGTCGTGTATCTTCTTTCCGGCACTCGGGAGTTCAGAACTTACTCACGGGTTCCCCGCGCCCCGGGCCGCAGGAAACAACTCACCGGCCCTCCACCCGTCAGGCGGCGCGCCCGCACACTCCGTCGCACGCACCATAACCGGATCGAGTCCGAGAGCAATGTCGCGCGGGGCCGGGAGAATGATCTCGTCGGGAACCACCCCTCTCCCTTCGAGCGGACGCCCGTCCGGAAGTGCGATCGCCGCGACCGTGATGTTCGCTCCGTACATGACGACGTTGTCCGCACCCACGGCGTGCTGCCGGTACATCGCCTCCATGACGCTTCCGCACGAAACATCCCCGATAACGACCCCGCGCCCGTAGAACTGCATTGCGCGGGCAAATATCTCAGAGGACGATCCCGACCTGCTGTCGATAAGCACGATGACCTTCCCGCGGTACGGGCGGCCCGAGGTGTGAGCGACGACGGAGTCTACCCCGGTTCGCCCCTTCGCGCGGAAGAGGGTGACATCTTCGTCGAAGAAGTACCCTGCCAGCGCCAACAGGCTGGTGATATACCCCCCCGGATTGTTTCGCAGGTCAAGTACCAACGCCCGCGAACCTCCGATGGTCTCCATCACACGCCCTGTTTCCTTCGCGGAGAGGTCGAACCGGGGGAGCTTCCAGACCGCCAGGCTGTCCCCGATGAGCTTCAGATGCGGGACGCCCGCGGCCGGCGCCGGTCCTTCTGGGATAGCGTCGTCCACCGTTCGTTCCCCCGCCGACGGCGCCGCAGAATTCACGACCCGAACCCGTTCTCTGCGCCTCGTGCCGATTTGAAGATCGTTCATCCCCCCGTCGGGACACTGGAAACGCATCGACACGACGGCCCGGGGATCCAGATCCTCCATTGTGGTTCTCAGCACGTGCATGGATGACCGGGAAGGAACACAACCGTCTATCGAACAGATCCGGTCTCCTGCGCGGAGCCCCTTCGCTGCAGCATCGCTCCCCGGACTGACAGCTGTCACGTAGCAGGAATCCCCGATCATGGCCATCTCCCAGCCATAATCAACCCGGAGCGTTCGGGGAGGAGGAATGAACTGCGTGTGAGCATCCCGGAGGTCAAACAGGGCGCCACCGATAGCAAGAAACATCTGACCGAGTGTCGCAGCACGGTCTATCTTCTTATCCGCATCCGAGAACCGCGCTGCGAGGTCGACGCCGTGAAAACCTGGATCATAATAATAATCCACGAGATCCTGACGGAGGAACCTGAGCATCACGTGACCCCGCTCCCGGTCGATGCGGCTCAGGCTCTGCGACGGGCAGGAAGACACTGCGATGAAGACCAGCATTCCCAGAATCGCCCCGCGGACCATGACCTGGTTCCTCCAAGCTTCTGTCAGCCGCCGGCGGCAAATCCCGGCGGATTAGACTCCGGGGATGCTAAAGCGCAAAAGCGGTGCCAGAATAGGGGGAATTGATGCCGCGGGGGCCTCTCCAGGCCGGTGGGAAAAAGGCTCAAAAAGAACGCAAATGCCGCGTAATTGGCAATAGATCCGCCATGGAATCAAAGACCATTCTCCCTGGCCGGACCACTGTTGTCAGAATTACCTCCGAAATCCGGAATCTTACATTCCGTCAGGTGATCCCCTTCCGGCGAAATTCAGTGGCGTACCGGACGCATCACAACCTGACGCTCAAGCCGAGGAAGAACTCTCTCCCCGGTCCGGGCTGATAGGAATTCCCGCCGGAATCAGGTTCGGTGAACGCCACATAGCGCATGTCGCCGAGATTGCGCCCCTGGAGGCTCAACTCCCCGGAGAGACCGCCCAGACGCACACGGGCTGCGGCCCTCGCTCCGAAGAGCGTGTACGGGCGGGCGGCCTCGGACTCGACATTGGCGCCGTCGATGTAGGACTTGCTCGTCGTCTCCGCATTCACCGATAAGGTGATATCGTCAGATACCTCACAACGGGCGACGAGGGCAAGCCTGTGCTGCGGGGAGTTCGGAAGCCAGTTGCCGCCGAGGATGCCCCTGTGAATCGTCGTATCGTCCATCAGAATCGGTATCGGCGAATCGACATCGTACGTGAAATGTGAGTACGTGTACGCAAGGCGGAGACCGAGAGCGTCTGAGGGTCGGAATTCCGCGCTGAGTTCGGCGCCGTAGCGGCGGCTTCTCCCGATGTTCCTGTAGAACGTCCCCTCCTCCCCGTTTCCGCGCCCCGGAATCCGGTACCTGTCGAAATCATTCTTCGTCGTCATGAAGAAACCGGTGAGGTCACAGTTCAGACTCTTACCGGGCGATCCTCTCACGCCGGCTTCGATGCTCTGTGACGTCGCGGCGCTGAGATCCCTGTTGAATCCCCCGTATCCCGCGGGGTTTGTGCCGAGTTCCTCCGTCGAGGGGGGGATGAATCCCTCCCCCCACGCCGCGTAGACCGTGAAATTCCCGCCCGGGGTATACGTGAGGCCGAGCCTCCCCGTGACGTTGGAAAAGTCGGCCTTTCCCGAATTGTCGGTCGAGTCGGTTTTCATCAGGTCCGCAAGCTCGTTGTGAATTCTGTCAAGCCGGACGCTCCCCGTGAAGTTCCACTCGCGCCCCACATCGACCATGTCAAGGAGAAAGAATCCGGCGCCCCGCTGCCGGATCTGCTGCCGGGCGATCACCGAGGCAATTTCGACGGCGTGGTCGTTCGGGTTCAGTTGTTCATCGTTCGTCTGCCATTCGAGGTCCGTCCCCAGGCTCACCGAATTCCTGAAACCGTCCGCGGACGCGCCGGACGCCAGCGTGTACTGCACGGACGTGCCGGGCGTTGTGAGGATCTGGTGATCGAACACGTGATTGTTCGCTTCCGTGTAAGCGGAATGCCTGACATAGCCGTTAAACCGGATTTCGTTCTGCCCGGCAAACCTGACAACGCCGGCGACTCCCGTCGTGGTGCGGTCGACCTCCATGTGTTCGTTGTACGGGACCGCATCGTCGTTCGGAAGCGTCGGATCCCGCATGTACTGGGCGAGACTCAGCCCCTCGGGGTTTTCATGATAGGTATTCACCCATGAGAGGATCGGGGTGATCTGGAAGGCGGCTCCGGGGGTGTATGTCGCCTTGGCGTATACGTTGTTCTGCCAGAATCCTGTGTGCACCCGGTACCCCGCTCCCCCCGTGCGCGAGAGTGAGACTCTGTAGTTCACGTCGCTCACGTCCCCGCCGAACTGTCCGAAGCCTTTCCAGAATTTGTTGGAGCCCGCGACAGTTGAGAATTCGCCGAACAGCGGCGTTTTCGGGGAGTTCTGCGTCACGATGTTGATTATTCCCCCGGCCGCCCCGCCGCCGTACAATGATGTGGCAGGACCCTTCAGAACTTCTATCCGTTCCACGGTATTGAGGTCCACATCGAAAAAGTCAGGAGCGAGCCCCGTCGGATCATTCACGGGGAGTTCATCGAGAAGAACCTTGATCGAACGGATCCCCGTTTCCGTAAGTATCCCCTGACCGCGAATCGACATGTGGACCCGCTCCCCGTTCGCCTGGTTGTCCACCTTTACGCCGGGGACAAGAAACATCGCTTCATCGATGGCAGCCCCTCTCGGCATCCCCTTCAACTCATCTCTCCCGACGATTGTCGTGCCGGCCGGGCATGTCTTCAGAGGGACGGTCATCCGGGGCGCGGTAATGAGGACTTCAAACGGAAGGGGATGCACGATCGTGTCGGCGGATGCGACGGACCCGCCCGGCATGGGGGACGATTGACCCGCCGGAGCGGGGCTTTCAACGATCTGCATGAGTACGGCAGATGCAACAAGGAGCGAGAGGGTTCTCGTCATCGTACGGGCCCATGAAAAACCGGCGTGAGGAGAAAAATGACAATGGCGTCCGGTCGCACCGCGTGTGCGATCCCGGACGCCATGTCAATGAGCTGATTCTTCAAAGATAGATTGTTGCCGGCAGAGAATCAATCACGGTGGGGCGCACTGACGGTGCGCGATCACGAGAAACTACAGGTATTTTCTGCGCAATGAACCGAGAATTCTGTTGCAGAGGCGGGTTGTTCTTTGTAGATTTTCACAATCATGAACGCAGTCGCTGAGGAAGTCTTCGTCCGGGCGTCGCGGGCCCGGAAATGCATCCGGGAATGAACAATCGACGACAAGGTGGATCTATGCCGGAAGGATCGGGACTCTCGCGGAGAGATTTCATCAAACTCGCCGCGCTGGGAACAGGCGCCCTGAGTTTTCTCCCGGGGTGCGCTCCATCGCGGAGCAGAGAATGGATTTTCCTGTCGGACACGGACGCCGCCCTGCTGGGGGTTGTCGCCGACCGGATCATACCGCCGGATTCGTGGCCCGGGGGGAAGGAGAACGGCGCCGTCAGATTCATCGACACGCAGCTCGCCGGGCCGTACCGCAGGTTCAGAAGTGATTATCGGTCCGGGCTCGATGCAATGACCGCAGCATGCAGCGGGAAATACGGCAGGAAATTCGAATCTCTCGCACCGCAGGAGCAGGATTCGTTTCTCAGGGCGATGGAATCGGGAGCGCTCAGGGAAGGAGGATGGACGGGGGTCTCCAGCGGCAAATTCTTCGCGATGCTCCGGGATCACGTGATGCAGGCGTATTACGGCAGCCCCCGCCACGGCGGGAACCCGGGCTACGCAAGCTACAAAATGCTGGGTATCGACTATCCTCCACTCATCGGACAAAACAGGTACAGGCTCTGACCCGTGAAAAACAGACATGTGAATGCCCTCGTCGTAGGCGCCGGAGCCGGCGGCGGTGTGATTGCCAGCGTGCTGAGCAACGCCGGCCTTTCCGTCGTGCTCTTTGAACGGGGAGGCTGGGTGTCGTTCGACGATCACGACAACGACGAGCTCCTCTCGCAGCGCACAACCGTTCTCGGCAATGCGTTTGGTCCCGACGACGAGCGCTACCGTCGCGTCGTGATCAACGAGGACGGCTCCACGGAAATCGTCTACCCGAGCGACGGCGCCTATAATAACGTCGCGGCGTGCGTGGGATCGGGAACGGTGAGCTACGGCGCGATGGCCTGGCGGTTTATGGCGGAGGACTTCACAATGAAGACCACGTACGGCCGGGTCGAGGGTTCCACGCTCGACGACTGGCCCATAACCTACGCGGACCTCGAGCACTGCTACGAACGTGCGGAGTGGGAGATCGGGGTCGCGGGGGACTCCTCGCTCAATCCGTTTGCCGCTCCCCGTAAGAAACAGTACCCGATGCCTCCGTTCGCATACAACAAGGAGGCGACGCTGCTTGAGTCCGCGATGAAGAGGCTCGGCCTCCATCCTTTTCCCATCCCGATGCTGCGCAATTCAGTGCCGTACAGCGGACGCCCGGCGTGCATCAGGAGGCGGACGTGCTGCGGGTTTGCCTGCCCCATCAACGCCAAATGCGGGACGCATAATACCGTCATCCCCGCCGCGCTCTCGACGGGGAACTGTGAGCTGCGGACAAACTGCATTGTGAGCGCGCTGACGATCGACGGATCGGGGAAGATCACCGGTGTGGAGTACTTTAACGGCGAGAACGGGAAAGAGGAGCAGACCGCGGACATCATCGTCATCGCCGCCTCTGCGACGGAGACCCCCAGGCTCCTTCTGAACTCGACATCGAAGCATTTTCCCTCGGGAGTCGGAAACCGGTTCGACTGGGTGGGAAGGAACCTCCAGGGACATGCGTACACGGGGGCCTTCGGGCTCTTCGAGGAGGACATATTCGACGACGTGGGTCCGGGCGCAACTCTCGCCATCAGCGATTTCAGCCATCATAATCCCGGCATCACCGGAGGCGGGATACTCGCCAATGAATTCACGCGACTCCCCTACCTCTTTTCAAACATCCGCCCCCCCCGGGCACGCCTCTGGGGGGAAGAGCACAAGGAGTTTCAGAGGAAATACTTCAGACGGAACATACAGGTCGTCGGGCCGGTCCAGGAGATGCCTTTCTTTGATTCCCGCGTGCAGGTGGATCCCGCGGTCCGGGACTCGTGGGGGATACCGGTCGTCCGGCTCTCCGGCCACCGCCACGGCCGGGACGCCGAAGGATGCGAGTTCCTCTCGGGGAAAGCGGAGATGATACTGAAGGAGGCAGGAGCGTTCCGCACATGGCGGCACGTTCCGGGGGGCGGGCTGAGCGGCGGACAGCATCAGGCGGGGACATGCCGGATGGGAAACGACCCCCGGAGTTCCGTGACGGACAGGTTCGGCCGCGTTCATGACACACCCAACGTGTTCATCGCTGATGCGAGCCTCCATGTGACAAACGGAGGCTTCAACCCCGCACTGACGATCATGGCGCTGGGCTACTGGGTCGGGGAACATATTGCGTCAGAATGGGAGAGAGGAAACCGGTTCAGTTAGGATCGGGGCACACACACAAATTCCGCACAAAGGCCGTACAGTGAAAACACTGTCTCCACCGTTCCGCATACTCACCTTCGTTCTCGTTCTGTTACTCGTTGCGACAACCGGTGCCTACTGGTACTGGGTCGAGGCATCTCCGCAATCGACGTGCGAATCATGCCACGAAATAGAGAGTTCATCGGCCATGTGGGCGCGGAGCGGCCACAGGGATTTTCCCTGCAAGGAATGTCACGGGACGGCACTCGGGGGGGGTGTCCACAGCCTGAAGGAAAAGAGCATGATGCTCGTCCACCACTTTACGGAATCCTCTCCCGGACGCATCACGCTCGATGAACGGCAGGTCCTGGAGATGATGGACAACTGCAGGCGCTGTCACGGAACCGAATATGCCCGGTGGATCTCGGGTGGACACTCGGCGACATACGGGGCGATATTCCTGAACGGGAAACACAATGCGGCCGAGCAGCTCAACGCGGACTGCCTCCGGTGCCACGGGATGTTTTACGGCGGGACGATCGACAGCCTTGTGACGCCGGTGAGCCGGAAGGGTCCCTGGTCGCTCAGAGACGCGGGACGGTCGGGGGAGCCCGCCATCCCCTGCCTGGCCTGCCACAGAATTCACACCGAAGGGTCGCCGGCCTCCGCCGCGGGGTACGACGACCCCGGGGGCATATTCTACTCACGACGGCCGGCGGAAACAGCGGCTGCGTTCTATGACCGGTATGAGAAGATGTATATCCGTGCCTCGGCCCTTCCGCCCCTCAGGCTCAGGGAAGGAACGCGGGAGGTGAAGGTCTCGGACGACCCGCGCGGGCGGATATGCTTTCAGTGCCATGCCCCCGGGGCGTTCCACCAGGCGGGGAGCGCCGACGACCGGACCCCCAGGGGAGTTCACGAGGGATTGAGCTGTCTCGCCTGCCACGACGGACACAGCAACGACGCGGGGGAAAGCTGCATCAACTGCCATCCGGCAATTTCCAATTGCGGGCTCGACGTGACAACAATGCACACAACGTTTGCCGAGAAGGGGAGCCCGCACAACATTCATTTCGTGCGCTGCATCGACTGCCACACGAAGGGGATTCCGCCCCGGCGCGGAGCCCGCGCATCGGGCCCCGACGCGCGGGAACGTGACTGAAGCACGCTACTTTGTATTGTACGACGCAGGAATCCGTCCGTCGCGCCCCACAAGAAGAAGGGCGCCTCTTCCCGGAGAGATGTTCACCTGTACGTCCGTTCCGCTCAGGTTGTCCCTGAACGCGACGTTTTCGCTCACCGCGCTCTCGGACGTCAGAACGTAGAGCGTGGCGTCCGGCAGCCGGGTGGGACAGATAAGTATCCCCGGATCGTCGCACGCAGTCACGTACGGAGCGGCCACTCCCGCGCGCTTCATGGCGTACCCGTAGATGCGCCCGATCGCTTCAGTCTGATCCGCAAGCTCAAGGGGATCCGCAAAGTAGAGTATGCGGCCGGCACCGAGCGTGATCTCGGCGAACGTCCGCCCTCCGCCCAGCATCCCCTGTTCGGCATACGTTGTCCTGTCCCCGCTGTAACTGAGCCTGGCGTTTCCTCCAGGCCACGTCACCTGTGCCTCCCTCGCCGTCATCGCCGCGGGACGGTATTCCGTGTTCCAGTCCTTCGTTCGTCCCGGAACACCCCTCCAGTGTTCGTCCGCGTCTATCCTCCCCGACACCAGAAGCGTCGCTCCGGCGCGGACTCTCCCCATCAGGAGATCCCACGATTCCTGGCGCATCACCCACGGGGCAGGCACGATGATGAGCTTCGCCTGGGGCATGCGCCCGAGCTGGTATTCGCCGACTGCGAGGGCGCTCCCCCTGGCGTAGTTGTACAGCGCGCGAACGGCATTCTGCTGAACCGCCAGTCCCCAGCTCCCGAACGTGGAGAGCTGAAGCGACTGCGGCAGGACAAGCGCCACGTCGGGGCGAACCGATTCCGATGCGTACGGCTCCGCTGCACGGGCAAACGCCCCGATCCCGGCGAGCGCATCCAGCCACAGCTTGTATGAACCGTCACGCCGCAGGAGGCTGTAATCCTCGTCGCGCGACCAGTCCCAGTGGAGTATCCCGGTGTTCGCGGCGGCAAAGCCGAGAACCAGTTTCCTCTCCTCAAGCCCAAGGCCCTGCACGTCATCCCAGCGCCATGCCCCGTCCATCCCCCAGACGGGCTGCGGCCCCGTTTCACCGATGATGTTGGGTTTGTCAGGCGTCTTCGCAGCGATGGAATTCCAGAGAAGCGCGTCATCCCGCCACCACGTGTGGTCCACGGTGAAGCTGACGGCGGACGCCGCCCAGAACTGATTCAGGACCCGGTCGGTCACCCCCCCTTCATCCTGTCCCACCGTGACAGGCTGGCGGGCTCCCGCGGAGCGTATCGCCGCAATCATGCTGTCGGCCCACCTGCAGAAAAGCTCCTGGGCAAAGAGATTATAATCGAGCGCCCGCACGGTTCTCAGATTGCCCGAGCGAGAGAGATCCAGGTCTGCAAAGGCGGGGAGGGGAACCCTGTCAGGCGCGCCGATTTCGGCCGGGGTAGTATGCCAGGCGACGGCGAGACTTTCCGCCGTCCCGTATTTTTTCCCGAGCCATTCGTGCCACGCAGCGACCTCCACCGGATCCCCGTTGGGGGTGTTCCCTTTCCAGAGACGCCCCGGATTCGAGACGCTCGGTTCGTTGATAAGGTCGTAGCTCAGGAACGGCACATCGCGGAACCGGGAGGCGACGGCGCGGACGTACGCCCCCTCCGATTCAATGGCCGCCGGGTCAAGGTAAGGATTGGGCACGGGGGTGTGACGTTCACCGTCCCCTTCCTCCCCTTCGTGCAATTCAAGCTGGGGATCAAATGCAAAGAACGTAAATATGACCTGCACGTGATGACGGGCCGCCGCAAGGAGGTACGATTCGATTGCCCGCAGGAGCCGTTCGTCCGCAGCGCCGCTCACCACGTCCAGATAGCGTTCGCGGTTGAGCCAGATCCCCGTGCGGACTGCAGTAAGCCCCAGTCGTTCCATCTCGGCGAAATCACGCTCCCAGACCCACGCGTTTCCACCGATGCTCCCGCCGACGAAGAACGACCGCGTATAGAGATCCGTGGAAAAATAGTTCGTCCCGACCATCAGATACGGTTTTCCGTCAAGCCGGAAATAGTCTCGTCCCGGTTCGAGGTGCGCTCCGGACCGGAGAAGGGATGCATCGTGAACGGCGACACCGGAGGTATACCGTTCGAGCATCGTATCTCCCGAGGAGAGGGTAGCGCGGACAGTGATGAGACCGTGCGCATTTCCCGAGAGCGCGCACCGGATCTCCTCGTGGAGCAGATTCCCGCAGTCGAATGTCTTGGACGCGAGGACCTTTGTGCCGGAGAGGAAATCGACGGTGAGAACCGCTGGCTCCCCTCTTCTGACAAGATCCACCGCACCCGAAACGGGCTCTCCCGCATCAACAGTGAGGTTCTGAAAGTCGAGCCAGAGCCGGACGCCGCCGAGCGAAGCATAGCGTGCGGCCCGGCGCATGAGTGCAATGCCGTCCTCCGAACCCCAGTAGGCCTGATCGGCGTCAAAACTGAGATAGACCCGTCTGTGGGGGGGACGCCCGCCCCCAACGATATCGTCCGCGACGGCGGGTGCGGCCAGCCTGTTCCCTCGTCCGTCTACGAGAAGACCGAGCCCGCGGTACCTCCCGCTCCGCCCCGCGTTGACAAACACGCGCCGGGGATTCACCGCGCATCCTTCAAAAAACACCGCATCCTCTTCCCACCGGATCGTCCATGGACCGTGCTGCGGCGCCTCGTACGAGTCCTCTATCCCCGCACTCCGCGCGTAGGCGAAGGTCGGGGGATCGGCCCGCCATCCGAGACTGTCACCGAAGACCGGCACGCAGAGGGGACGGCCCCCCAGAACGAGAAGATTGCCGTCGACGATCTGGCGCCGTATCGCCGTCCACGCATCAGCCGGGAATGCGGACCCGTAAGGGAGGATCAGGAGATCCCCCTCTCCCGGCCGTGTTCCCTTCTGCAAGTCGCCGAGCCCGATGAACCGGGGCTCCAGCGGGGCAAGAGCGCGTTCGAGCGCCGCACGGGAGATCGCGCTGTTCTCAACGGAAGGGAATCCCTTTTCGAAAAAGACGTAGACGCCTCCCGGAGCCTGAATCGCCGCGAGCAGGGAGAAGCAGGCGAGCGCGGTACCTCTCCGAACGAAGTGTTTCCACGTGGAGCGACCTGAGTTCATTGTTGTTCTCGCTGTGTGATGATCACGAAGAATACCCTCTGCAGGAGGGCCCGATTCACCTGACGGGACTCAGCCCGCCCCACGGGGCAAGAGCATTGAGGGCCGGGACGACGGCCCGCCGGAGCGCGAGGAAGTCCAGTTCCCCCGTCTGACGGTAGAGCACCTCCCCGTCGGTCCCGAACACGATCGTGTGCGGAATGGCGCCGGTCCATTCGGGATCGAGCGCCGCCATGAGACTGTATTTGTCGTTCACGCCGAAGAGAAGATTTCTCGTCGACGCATGATGGCGCTGGAGAAATTTCAGCACCCGCTCCTTCTCATCGGGAAACTGGGCCGCGACGGTGACAAGCTCGAAATCGCGGTGCCGGAACCGCAGATTCGTTTCCATGAGATCGTCGAATTCTGCAACACACGGCCCGCACCATGTCGCCCAGACGTTGACAACGCGGATTTTTCCCGACTTCCCGGCGCGCAACTCCCGAAGGGCGGCGCTGTCCGCAGTCTCCAGAGTCACAGGCTCGCCGTGCACCTTGACCATCCACTGGCGGTTCGATCCGGCCTTTTCCGCCCACTTTATCGAACATCCGAACACCATCGTCTCCTTCACGGCCGGCTCCCGGCCGGCGAGGAGCGCCTCGAGTGCGTTGCGCGTGTCGAAATTCTTCGCCAGCTCTTCGCGCTCGGAATCATCAATGCGCCCCTGAAACCTGAGCCGCCGCCCGCCGTCGAAGAGGAACACGTGGGGAGTTGCGACAGGCCCGTAGAGACGGGCAACCGATTCGGTCGGACCGTCATCAAGATAAGGGAAGTTGAAACGGCGGTCCGCGGCGCGGATCTTCATCGACTCAAATGTGTCGTCAAGGTCGGTGTAGCCGAGTTCGTCGAGCCTGACCGCCGCGGGATTGTTCGGATTGATGGCGACAAAGGCGACACCCCGGGAGCTGTATTCCTTCACGAGCCTCTTGATCCGATCCTCGTACGCCTGCGCCGTCGGGCAGTGATCGCACGTGAATATCACGGCAAGGACTTTTGCGCCGGCAAAGTCTTTGAGTGAATAGGTCCGCCCGTCGACGCCCGGAAGGCTGAAGTCGGGCGCCCGGGACCCAAGCGGAAGAGTGGGATGGTCCGGCGCCTGCGCATGAAGCACGCCGACGGAAAGGACGAAAACGTTCAGGAACATTAGGGGAATTCGCATGTGTCTTTCGCACCTCTTTCCTGTGATCTAAAATTGTCTCTTGTCCACGCGGTCCATGTGCATGTCCCCCGCAGGCGTGCAGAGCCGGGTCGTGAAGCCGGTGACGCTGTCGAGGGAGAACGACGGTGCGGAAGGACTCCGACTCCACCGGACATGCACGAACTCCGCTCCGGCCACGTCCTCGAGAACGAACGCGGGCCTGAGATCGGGATTCTCCGTCCGTATGTCCACATCCGTGAGCTCCACGTCCGAAGCGTGGCGGATGAAAAAACCGAACGAAGGGATTGTCCCGAACATGTCCGGTTCGGGATAGTCGGCCTCTTTTTCAGGGACGCGGAGTGCCGCGTCGAGCGCCGTCCCTCCTCCCTCAGAGAGAACGCGCATGCTGCGTATGCTGACCTGTTCGACGGGCCGGCCGGGAATCCCGCTGATGATGGAGCCGAGCCGGCGGTGAGCGCCGGAGACGACAACGTTGCTTATCGCGATGCGCCGGATGACTCCCGCAGGGGGGCTGTCAGGACCGCGCGCCCGCTTTCCGAGCCGTATGAATATCGGGGAATTTACGACGTTCCTCATCGTGATGTTATCGATCGCGACATCCTCAATCACGCCTCCGTCGACGCTCTCGATTGCGAGACCGCCGCAGTTTTCAAAAACGCAGTTTGTGACCACGATGTTTTTGAATCCGCCGTTCGATTCGGTGCCGAACTTGATTCTTCCTGTGAACCCCGCGTAGCCGGAGGGGGCACTCTGCTCTGTTCCGTCCAGGAGCGTACCTTCAACGTATCCCCCGGTGACATAGCAATTCGCCACAGTCACGTTCTCAGTCGCCCTCGCGCGCCCGAGCCCGTAGCTGCTTTTCAGGCAGATCGCATCGTCCCACGGGGAGTTCACGGAGCAGCCGGTGACGCGGACGTTTCGGCAGCAATCGATATCCATGCCGTCCCTGTTTGTGTCGATAAGGAGATTATCGATTGTCAGATTGTCGACCCCCGTCGCAAGTATCGCGAAGTGCCCTCCGTGCAGGACGGCAAAGTCCCTCAGCGTCACGTTGTGGCAGTTTTTCAGCGCGATCGCCTTGTTCCCCGTCCCCGGGGGGGGGTCGCCGTATTTTCCGTTCTCAAACCCCCTGCTCAGTCCCCTGCCGTCGATACGCCCGGGACCTGTGATGGAGACGTTCTGGATCTCCTCGCCCCAGATGAGGCTGTTGTGCCAGTGGCTGTGCCCGAAGTCCTGGTAGGGGAACCACTCGTTCGGCTCCGGGGGGTCGTACGGAGCTGCCGAAGGGAGCGCGGCCTCCAGAATGGCGCCGTGGCTGAGATAGAGCCCGACGTTGCTTCTGAGGCGGATGGAGCCGGAGAGATACCTCCCGGCCGGAAACCGGACTGTCCCTCCCCCTGCGCCGGCTGCGGACTCGATTGCCAGATTGATGGCGGCGCCATCGACCGTCTTTCCATCGCCGACGGCCCCGAACGATCTGACGTCAAATATGCCCCCCCCTGCAACGGGGTCCCCGCCCGGCCCGTGCCGGGGCGCCGGCGTGCCCGCTTGCGGCGGAAGAGGCGCAGCGGCAAGAACAAGCGCGGTGAAAAGGGAAAACGGGATGAGAAGTGCAGATCTCATGAGAGCTCCGTCAGCCAGGGAGGGAGGTGATTGTCACTTTTCACCCTGATCTGTGCCGAGGCGGATCGTTTGATGTGCGGCCGCTGAGCGGCGCGCTGCATCAAGAATCTCGCTCACGATCAGGTTGTTTTCCAGGGATGAAAGTCCCGAGGGGGACACCCGCCTGCGGACGACACCGATAAGGTAAGAGAGCGGATCATCCACAGGGGTGCCCAGTGAAGGAGCGTCGATCTCTTTTTCAGCCTCGTCCCCCTCACGAAAACGGATGCGATCCCGCCCGACGGTACACGCGGAGGCGGAGACCCCGTACACTTCAATATCCTTCCTGCCGGCCGGCCAGTTCCAGGACGCCTGGATTATCCCCTGGGCGCGGGGGTACGTGAGAATTATTGTCGCCTCGTCGTCCACACGGGTGTAGACCCCGGGTTTGAGCTGTTGTGTGACGGCCGTGACCGCGAGCGGCCGCTGGTTGTCCATGATGTACGTAAACAGGTTCGCCCCGTAGCACCCGAAATCCATCAGCGCTCCCCCCCCGTTCAGGACGGGATCGGTGAGCCAGGCCAGAAATTCGGGGCCGACGCCGATCTCCTTCGGCCCCCGGTGCCCGTCGTGCGCGATGAGCTTCCGGACTTCCCCCAGTGCATTTCTGTGCGTGATGCGGTACACCTCGTGCGTGTTGGGATACCAGGTCGTCTCATAATTGACGAGAACAACGATGTTGCCGTCGCGGGCGGCTTTCGCGATCGCACGTGCGTCATCGAGGGTTACGGCGAGAGGCTTCTCCATCATCACGGGAATGCCGCGCCGGCTGCAGAGCTCCACGGCAGCCCGGTGATCGAACGTGGAGGAGAAAACGACAACCGCCTCCGGCCGTTCCTTTTCCAGCATTTCCTCCTTCGAGAGGTACATCCGGATTCCGGAAAGCCGGTATGCCCTCCGGTACTTCCCGCTCACGGCGGTATCGGCCTCCGCGATGCCTGCGATCGTCAGGTCCGTGCGGCGAAGCGCTGCGTCAAAAAAACCGGCCACGTGGCCGTGAACAAGTCCCACGACGCAAACGCGCAGGGGCGGATTCCGTGAGGCATGTTCCTGCCCCGCAGCGAACAGGCAGCCCGTTCCGATGCACAGGGCGGCACACAAACGAATGAGGGCTGCAACGGATTCTGCGAACATGATCACGCCCCTCCCCCCCGGACCGGCCCGGGCTGACGACTCCTGAACTCGTCTATTTCAGATCTGAATGGCGCGGAGGGCTGCGCCCCGAGACGCGTCACGGAAATCGCCGCTGCGGCGGCGGCGAACCGCGCAGATTCGGCAAGCGTGCGTCCCTCCACGAGGGCGACCGCCAGGCACCCGCAGTAGACGTCCCCTGCCGCCGTTGTGTCGACCGCATCGACGCTGAACGCGGGGATCCAGTCTGACTCGCCGCGGGAGGCGACATATGCCCCCCCGGCGCCGAGCGTAATGACGACCGTCCCGCACCCTGAACGGAGCAATTCCTGCGCGGCGGTTTCCGCCGACCCTCTCGCGACGACAGGAATGCCGGAAAGCATGCCGGCCTCCGTTTCATTGACGACGAGAATCGTCACTTTCCTGAGATAGGATTTTTCGATCTCCCGCGCCGGAGCGCAGTTCCACATGACCCGAACACTGTGCCTCTCGCAGACGTCAAGAGCATACTTCAGGGTCTCCGGGAGGATTTCAAACTGGAGCACCGCCATTGCGGCGTTCCGGATCAGCTCTTCCACCCTGTCGATGTGCCCCGGGGTAAGCCTGTAATTGGCGCCGGGCGCAACGGAGAGATAGTTGGCACCGTGTTCCCCTATCATCACGAGCGCCGCACCGCTCGCAATCCCCTTCTCCGTAAAGACGAAGTCGGTATGAATCCCTTCCTTCCTGAAATGCTCCAGCATACGCATGCCGCCGTCATCGTCGCCGACGCAATTGACGAAGTACACACTCCCCCCGGCACGGACCGCCCCGACCGCCTGGTTGGCCCCTTTTCCCCCGAACGTCTGCATAAAAACCGCATCGGTGACCGTCTCGCCGAGGGCAGGGAGCCTCGGCATCTTCATGATGAAGTCGATATTGGAACTCCCTATGACAACGATGTTCTTGTCCATGATCCCTTCGCTCGTGCGAACGATCAGAGTTTCGCGGCCACGATGAGTCCCAGACCGATTATGAACGTGATGAACATGACCGCCAGATACCTGGAGACCGCGGGGGGAGCGCCGCTGAATTCCTTGAATACAAAAACTCCCCATGCCGCACCGATCATCGTGGCTCCCTGTCCCAGCCCGTACGAGATCGCCGGTCCGGCCTTGTCCGAGGCGATCAGATTACAGAGAAAGCCGGTGTTGAATATGAGCCCCCCCGCGATGCCGATCAGGTGCCGCTTCAGCGTCCCGTTCACGACGTATTCCCTGTATGTCGACGTGCTCCCATCTACAGGCCTGTACATGAACCATGTGTTCCACACGAAGTTCGAAAGAAACAGGGCGACGGAAAAAACGAGAACGGCTGAATAGGGGGTGAGTTTCCCGGGCTCAGGTGTCACGAAATCCTGCGTGAGGCTGTCCGCCACAAACCTGTAGAAAAACCCCATGATGATTCCCGCGAGGACAGACAGGATGATCCCTTTTGCCGGAGAGGACGTTCTTGCTCCCCTCATTTTCGAGGAGGCGACTGCGTTCACGGTCATCGCCAGCACGACGAGAAGAACTCCGCCGAACAGGAGAAGCGGGTTCCCCCGGGGTTCTTTCACATAGTTGACAACGACGCCGATCACAAGAGCCAGTCCCACGCCGATCGGAAAAGCGACAGAAAGCCCTGCAACCGATATCGCCGCCACGATAAGGAGATTGGAGAGGTTGAACACAACGCCCCCGATGGCCGCCGAGATGATTGATCCGCGATCCGCCTGCAGAAGGTCGCTCACAAAGCTCCTGCCGCCGGCGCCGGTGCTTCCCATCGTCAG
>PMJQ01000108.1:0-4305 GCA_003157485.1 Ignavibacteriota bacterium | reverse complement strand
TATGATGTACATGGCGTGGCTCCGTTATGTGCGTGAGGGAGGGAATTCGTTCAGCACGGCGCCGCACCGTTCACCGGCCGTCCATCGTCGCATAAAAATCGCGCATGATCTTCGCGCTGTCAAAATTCTCCCTGATGACGATTGTGCGGGGGTTGGCGGGCTGCTCGATCCAGCGCCCGTCCTGAAAGCGCGGCGCGTGGATAACGACGGCGTCCGACCAGGCGGGATTCTTGACGATGGCCGCGGCGGCCATGTCGTACAGAGAACGGGTCTTTTCACTCACGTGCTCAAACAGGTCGATGGAATAGTCTCCAAAACATTCGAACTCTCCTCCGTGTCTCCCCGTCACCTTCTGCGCGATGCGGGGGCCCTTCCCCTTCATCCGCGCACGAATCTCGTCCACCGAAGCCTGGACGGCGGCGGTGCCCGTTGACGCACCATACCGGACGGTGGCGATTTCCATCGGGACCCGAATGCCGAGACAGTAGTTCACGGCCGCCGTATCGTTCTCGAAGTTGTACTCGCCCGGATCCGGATAGTTGCTCCCGAGCCATACGATCCTGATCCTCTTCCCGATCGCGGGATGCCTCACAAGCGCCAGGCCGACGTTCGTCAGCTTTCCGATCGCGAGTATCACAAGCGGACGGCTGTCGCGGGCTTCGGCCCGTTCAATGATGAAATTCACCGCCGCTGACCCGTCGAACGACTGCCTGTCCAGGTTCCCCCGTATCTCCCTGAACCCGCCTGTCGCTCCTTCATAGACACCGACGCCCGGCGACCGCCCGCAGAGCTTCACGACTCTTTCGGCTTCTTCGGCTTGCTCCCGGATGGAACCTCCCCCGAACGTCTTGTTGACCGTAATCCCCTCGACATCGAACGTCCCCGGGTTCAGCAGGACGTAGGCGATTGCATGCTGATCGTCAAGCTCATTATTGGCGTCCGAGTCGATGATGATTCTGGTCCGCTCTCCCCCTCCGGGGGCTCCGGCAGTACGCTGCGATACCGGCATGGACAGCGCGCAGATCGTCAGGATGAAAATTGCAGGGGTGTTCATTGCGACGTTCTCCGGGTGTGACTATGTGATCGGCATGCTCCGGGGGTCACGGAGCCTACACCTGCGGCTCCCATCCCTTTTCGTACTCCCGCTGCCAGAGCTCCATGGCGGCAGGATCTCCCGTAATGCGGCCGTCCGCAGCGTTCAACGCGAGTGCACGCCCGGTCTTCCAGGCGATATTGGAAAGCTGCAGCATGGTGACGCTGACGTTTCCCTGTGCGATGGGAGCGCGCAGAGGTTCGCCTTTCCCGATAGCGTCGAAAAAATTGCGGAAATGATCGTCCGTCATCGCATCGGCGCTTATGAGGTCCTGGCTTGTGCTTTTCTTCCCCACCTGAAACTCGTCGATTTTCCTGTCATCAAGAGTGAAGACCTGATACCCGTCGCGGTCGATAAGGACCGTGCCGTCGGTCCCGTGAATCGTGGATCCCCGGCTCCTCCCGTAATACTCCTTCCCCTGGCAGCTCATCCCCTCCCATGTAATCATCTTCCCGTCGTATTCGAAGCTTGTGACGAGCGTATCATAAAACTCCCAGTCGTCCCTGAAATGATAGCGCCCGCCCGATGCGGTGACCCTGGCAGGCAAGTCGACGCCCAGCGCCCACCTGCACACATCCACCTCGTGCGTGCCGTTATTGAGCGTCTCCCCCGTCCCCCAGTGCCAGAACCAGTGCCAGTTGTACGGATGGACATTGTCCCTGTAGGGACGACGGGGAGCGGGACCCTGCCACAGATCCCAGTCGAGATATCCGGGCACAGGAACCTGCTTCCCCGTTCCTATGGACGTCCGGGTGTTGCAGTACCAAGACTTGCCGAAATACGGCCTGCCGATGAGCCCGTCATGGATCTTCCTCACGATCTCGATCGTATGAGGAGACGAGCGCTGCTGCGTCCCCAGTTGAACGAGCTTCCCGTATTTCTTCTGCGCCCGGACAAGGAGTTCCCCCTCATGCGGATTGTGGCTGCACGGCTTTTCCACGTAGACGTGTTTCCCCGCCTTGAGCGCCAGGATGGCCATCGGGGCGTGCCAGTGCTCCGGGGTGGCGATTGTGACGGCGTCGACATCCGCCGACTCCAGGATTTTTCTGAAGTCTCTTTCCTTCACCGGACTCTTGCCGGTCTTCGCTTTCACCGCATCCGCGAATTTGTCAAGTTCCCTGCCGTCGACGTCGCACACTTGGGAAATGTCCGCGCCGGGGAAGGCATGGATCGATTCCAGATGCGCGTATGCCCGGCCGTGCAGCCCGATGACGGCACAGTGGATCCTCTCGTTGGCGCCGATGATCCTGGCGTAGCTCGAGGCATTCATCCCGACGATCGCCGCCGCCGTCCCGGCGCCGATCTCCTTCAGAAAATCACGTCGCGTTGTCATGGAAACCTCCCGTTCGGTGTCGGATCACATGCCGGCAAGAACGCCGCGCAGGTACCCGGCGGATTCGGCGACCCCTGCAAGGGGATCGGTCTCGTCTTTTTCGAATTCAATGTGGAGCGTCCCGGAATACCCGAGCCGCCGCAGCGTGCCGAGGAGCCGGGGGATATCAATCACGCCGCGGCCGATCTCGACGGTCGCCCCTTCAGCATCCGCAGAGCTCACGTCCTTGACGTGAAGATCGAAGACCCTGTCGAAGTAGCGCTCGATTTCGGCTGACGGATCGAGGCCCAGGCGTTGCGTGTGCCCGCAGTCGACACAGAGCCCCATGCGCCGGTCCATGTTCGCAATGAGCGAGTAGATGCTCTCAGGGGAAGGATACCGCTTGTCGGTGGGCCCGTGATTGTGGATGGCGAGAGAGATGCCTGTCTCCTTCACGGCCTTCTCGGCGGCAGGAAGGAGAGATTCGTCGGGGGCTCCGACGAGAAACCTCAGCCCCGCCGCTTTCGCGTATGCAAAGGCGCGCCCGACTTCCTCCCCGGTCGTCATGTACACAACTCCGCACGTCGAAAGCGTCAGGCCGGCGTTTCTAACTTTCGCGAGCGCTGCGGCAATCTCCCCGGCGGATGCCGTCAGAGGCATGTGTACGTCCTTCAGGGCCAGCCGTTCGATCCCGAGCCGCTTCGTCATCGCGATCGTCTGGTCGAGGGTGAATGCCCGAAACGAGTACGACGCGATCCCCAGGGCGAATGGATACAGGGGGCGTCCCTTGTCCGGACGCAAAGCGCGCGCGTGCGCGCTCCGCCACGGAAGCGTAGCGGCTGCCGAGGCAAGACCGGCTACCCTCAGGAAACCACGGCGCGTGAACGATGTCATGGGCAGATCCTCCGGGAATACGGGCACTCACTTACAGCGTGCGGATTTTGATGTTTCTGAATGACACCTTGTCGCCGTGATCCTGAAGGAGTATGTGTCCTTCCGGCGCTTCTCCAAATCCCTTCAGGTCTTTGAACTTGCTTACGGCTTTGTGCGCCAGGAACACCTTCCCTCCCCGCTCGTACGACAGCACCATTTTCCCGTTGAGCCAGTGTTCAACATGTTTTCCCCGCACAACGATCCGGGCATGGTTCCACTGACCGATCGGGAAGACGGTTTTGTTCGTTGCCGGCAGGAGATCGTACAGCGAGGCAAGCGTTCTGTTCCCGTTGATCCCCAGTTTTGCATCGGGGTGGCGGTCATCATCGAGAAGCTGATACTCGAGCCCTTTGGCCGACCCCGGGGTTCTGGGGAGTTCTTCCATGACGAAAATCTTTATGCCGCTGTTGGCCCCCTCCGTCAGTTTGAAGTCGACAAGAAGCTCAAAGCTCCCGTATGTCTTCACAGTGACGATATCGCCGCCGAATGCCGCCTCTGCGCCGCCGGAGGCCTGGACAGTCAGGAGGCCGTCCTTCACCTCCCACCCTCTGGCGGGAAGCGAATCAAGGTACGCGCCCCGCCATCTGTTCATTGTGGCGCCGTCGAAGAGCAGCTTCCACCCCTCCTTCTTTTCCTTCGGGCTCAGCGTATTGGGCGCCTGGCCGGCGCCGCTCTCCTGGCGGACTGATGCCGCGGGGGAGGATGCCGTAAGAGACGGGAGAGAAACCCCGAGGATCACGAGAAGAAGAGCGTTCGACGATTTCATGCGAATCCTCCTGGAGTGGCCGCGTCCGACATCGGTCGGCGGAAATGAGGGCCGGAAGGCCGGGTCGATCGCGGGTTCGGGAGAGGAAGTGCCGGGAACCCGGGAATGAACTTGATCAAACCTACTGAATCGCGCAGAGAGAGGCAAGAAGGGGGCGGAAAAAGGCTGAGGCACGGTGTGCGGCAGTTGCAATCGAGATCT
>PMJQ01000060.1 GCA_003157485.1 Ignavibacteriota bacterium | reverse complement strand
TCGAGGAACGGGATCTTGATGAGCGCCTTGGCAAGATTCTTGAGCTGCGAGAGCGTCTTGTCGATCCCCGTCAGCTTCGGCTTCGACGTGTCCGGAGCCGCCGCGGCGGCAGCGCCGGTGTCCCGCGCCACGGCCGGTTCTTCAGCACCGCGTCTCCCGCGCGGGAGCGGCGGGGGAGCCCCGGCGGCGGCGGCGACGGCCTTCTCCTCGAACAGCGGATCGAACATCTGTTTCAGCTTCAGGTTCATCGACATGTTCGCGCTGCTCGACCATCCTGCGGATTTTCCGAGATCCCCCCCGCTGAGCGTGTTCTGCCAGCTGTAGTCGACGCTGTACCCCGCGGAGAGGTCGAGAAATTTCCTGACGTTCAGGATGTTCGGGATGTTCGGCTTCGTCGTAAACCCGTTGTGCTGGCTGTACCGTGTGTCCTCCCCGAAATTGATGAGGTGGTTGCTCAGGAATATGTCACTCAGGATGGCGGAGAACGGACGCTGATTGCCGAGCTGATCGGTTTCAAGTCCCAGGAGGCTCGACTCGACGGAGAGGCTGTAATCGCCCGCCACGTTCAGCATCCCCCCCTCCGTCAGCTTCCAGGAAAACCCCATGGAGCGGGACATGGTGAATTGCCGGGAGATCAGCTCCATGGCCCCCTCCACCCGCTGGAGAGAGCTCGACCGCGATCTGTTGGCGGCAATCGCCCAGGAGAAATTTGTGATCGGGAAAAAGATCTTCAGGTTCTTGTAGTCATCAAGAAACCAGACGCCGTCGAATATGTGTTTGAACGGCAGGAAGAAATAGTCCGGGGGAAGGGAGACCGCATAACTGATCCTCGCATTCCAGGCCCAGGAGAGGCTGTACACAACAGAGGGGTCCATCTCGCTTGACTTCGTGTAGTTGAACCCGAAGTTCAGCTTGTTAAACGTGTCACGGATGTACCAGGCGTTCGATGGGAGCGATATGTGAAACCCCGGAGCGGCATACGTGTCCGAGACGCGCCGTGTGATCGACACGGCGACGAGAGAATCGTAGCTCGCCTGCGCCTGGGCGGGCGTTCCTCCGCTATCCTGGACCTTCTTTCGGAGGTCGTTCGCCGCGGAGTTCACGTCGATATCCGAGTTCGAGAGGTATTTCGGCGTGATCATGGACACCGAATGCGAATAGGAGAGCGGGATCGACGTCCCCGCCCAGCTCTCCGGGAAGAATTTGTCGAGCGACATATTGGCGCTGAGAGCCCACGAGGTTGTCAGCGACCGGGAACCGAAACTCGCATCAAGCGTGTGGAAAAAGGGATCGACGCGCGAATAATTAAATGCGACGGACGCGACGTCCGCCAGCTTGAGCTGCGAAGCCACCTGCCAGGCCACACCCGGCGTGTTGTCAACGTCGATCAGGCGGAGCTCGTCGAACCAGACNNTACGCCCCCGGCGGGCCCAACGGGACAGCCTTCGGCTTCGAGAGGACGTTCGAGGAATCACGGACCTGCTTTATCGACGTGATGTCCGCGAAATGGATCACGACCTCGTTCAGCGGATCCCACCCGGGACGCACCGGCTCACTGTATTCGTAGTAGTTCAGGCTGTCAAGGCCGAAACGGAAGAACATCCTGGCGTCGTAGTTCAGCGTGTCGATGTACCGGAACCCCGGATCACCGTGGACGAACATCTTCATCGTCTTGTAGTTGAAGACGTCGAGCGCCTTGTACGTATAGAACTTGACCGCCTGGCGCGACTGCCCCGGGGGGACACCCTTGAGCTGTACGTCGAGAGACTGCTCGTTCGCCCTGACGACGTAGTCGGGCTGCGTCTTGTCCCGCTCGCCGATGACGCCGGGAGGGGAAAGGTACGATGAATTCTGTTCGACACCCACGACGCTCACGTCGAACTTGTTATTGTAGTCATTGTCATAGGCGATGTTGCCCGTGGACGACACGAGCTTCTGCCACTGGTTGCCGACGAGGTTGAAATCCGCAATCCTGACGTGTATCGAGTCCGATGCATTCCGGAAATAGCACCTGATGAACTCGATGTTCTCAAACGTCGGGTTTCCGACTACCCTGTCCACCTTGTTTATCGGGATCTGGAACTGGAACCACTGGACGGGAAGGCCGTTGTTCGGGTCGACCCCTCCGCCTCCGACCACCTGGTGATTGCGGGTCGATACGGTGTCAAGCCTGAGATCGTATTCGAAATATGAATTCGCCTGGTCGAGCGTTCCGTTGTGGTTGATGTCTTCGGTGTCCGGGAACCGGCCTGTCGGGCCGTTGGCATTCCCTTCAGTGCCGTTGATGTGGTCAAACGCGTGCGGGTCCGAATTGACTTTCGTGTTGTCAAAATAGTAATCGTCCCCGCTCGGGTCGGATGAAAGCGCCGGCTCCAGTGCTATAAGCGCGGAGTATTTTTGCTGCTCGGCGGCATCGGGGATCATGTCGAGCCCGACGTCCTCTCCGTCCAGAAGTATGCCGGGGGCAGACGTGCCGAGGACGAGGTCCTCACCGTGGAGACGCCCCGTGCTGTCATTCACAACCGCTTCGTTGATGGCGCCGAGGTCGATGTGCATCACCGCACCGGGGGGAGCCTTGTCGACGCGCAACCACACTTCGATAAAGTTGACGTTCTCCTTCAGGAGGTTGAGCGCTGACACAGAGAGGGGCTTCATCACACCCGCCCAGTTCCTCGACGGCGTCAACGTCTGGTCTCTGTGCAGACCGTAATTGTATGCCCCCCGCTGGAGAGGGGCGTACAGGAAGTCGAGAACCGTCGCTACGTCGTTTGCAGGGTTCCCGACCTGCTTCCGGGGATAAATATCCGTCAGGTGCACGTCCGTGGGGAGCCGGTTGAACCAGATCATTCTCCCCTTCGAATTCATTTTCGCAAGATCGTCCCCGCCCAGATTGGCATTCTCGACGGTGGTGTCGGCGGGGGGGCTTGCATCAGTCCATCCGGCATAGCTGATCCCGACCGGTATCGTGCGCCGCGCCCCCTCGAAATCGTCGATGTACGCCACCCCCTCCCCGTTGTCGCTCGGGATCGTGCTCGCCAGCGTGTTCGCATTGGGGTGCATAAACGCCGCTTCGCCGCTCACCTTGAGAGATGATGCCTCCTTCGTGCTGAGGCCGGGAATTGCGTCGATTGCGCGGGTCAGGAACGGGAGGTTCAGCGTCGTCCCGCCGTCGATCCCGTAGATCGTGTTGTTGTTCGGCTCCTCACCCAGCCGCACTTTGTCGCTCAGCGTCTGCTGGTTCAGGTTCATCAGCGTGAACCCCAGCGCGGTGTTCTGACCGAGCGCGACGTCAGCGCGCAACCCGAGGAGGGTTTTCGACGCAAGCTGGAACAGGTCGTTCTGCTCGTACTTGATCGAGAGGTTTGCCCCCGGGACGAGTGCGGCCGGGTTCCGTATCACGATCTGGCCGATGATGTAGTCGACGGTGTAATCGACGTTGTTGAGCAGAGGGGTGCCGTTCAGAAGAACGACCACGCTGCCTTCCACCACGTTGAACCCGAGCGAGAACTGCGACGTGGCGTCCCCCGTCGCCTTCCCCCGCATTATGTATTTGTTTGCGGGGCTCTGCTGAGCGAACGTCTGCGTCGTGTCGTACACGGCGGGAAAGAGGAGCGTGCTGTCCGTGAGAGTGACAGGGGGGGACTTCGATTTGAAATAGTTCGCAATCCCGCTGTCAAACGGACGGAGCGAGGGGATTATAATCTCCGCCCTTGTGATGCTGACCGTCCTCTGGGGACGGAAGTCGAACGCCGCCCCCTGCTGCTCAACGGGGAGGAGGGTGCCGGAGGCGGAATATTTACCGAATCCCATCACGCGAAGGAGCGGCTCATTCTGTATGCTGTTCTGATCCTGCGACCCCGGTATCTGACGGAATATGTCGAACTGGAACCCCGCCTGCTTGAGATTCTTCCCGAGCCCGGGGATCGGGTATATGTTTTTCAGAAGCTGTCCCCAGCCCTTGACGAACGACCTGCCGTTCGACAGAAGATTTTTCGGTTTCACGAGTTTCAGGACGATCGTCGTGTCGTTCGGACCGAGCGTCCTTATGAGCTCACCGTACTGATCCCCGTGCGCGTTCCTGTATGCGATCCCTACGAACAACTGATCGGCGACATTCACGTTGAGCGAGAGCTCCCCGATGTATCCATCGCCGTCGAGCTCGTACTGCGATTTGTCGAGCTTGACGACCGGGCCGATATCCACGATGCCGGCGGAATCGGAGAGGGTCCGTATCCCGTCGTATCCCGTCACCGACGTCCAGGGACCGAGATTCATGAACGCGACGGCGTGCCGCTCATTCGGGTCGGGTTTGATCCCCGAGCGCTGGACCCAGACCTCCGCCTCCACGATCTGCAATTCCGGGTGGTTGATCTGCGGCGGCTCGTTCTGGTAGTAAGGCTCGTAAAGTGACGGGTAATTCGCCAGATATGAAGAGTCGACAAAGTAGTGGTTCGTCGCGAATTCGTACGGCCGGATCTCGAAGTTGCTCTCCTGCGACCCGCCGGTGACCGCCACCTCCTTGATCTGTCCCTTCTTCTGCGACGCGAGCGTCGTGAGCGTAAACGGTCCGGCCTGGAATTTCGCCTTGATCCCGAAGAGGGCCTGGCTGCTCCCGATGAACGCCGAGGGGGTCGCCAGGGAGACGTTCCCGGCTTCCACGCTCTGCACGATTTCGTCGTCGTACCCGGTGTACTTGATCTTCAGCTGGTTTTCGTACTCGAACGTCCTTTTCGTGTTCCAGTCGGCCAGGATGTTGAGCTTGTCGCCGATCGTGCCGTTGACGTTCACCTGGACTTCCTGGTTGAAGTCGGGCTCGCTCCGGACCTGATCGAGCGTCGAGAGGGTCGTCTGGTCGGATTTCGTCGAACGGAACCCGGCCTTGATGTCGACCGCTCCCGTGACGCTCAGGTTGATCTCGTTCTTGCCGAATATGCTGAACAGCGGATTTGCGGGGACGGGGATGCTGATCTTCGTGATGTTGGCGAGCATGTCCCCGATGTCTTTCTTGACGAGGACCTTGGTCTTGCGGGCTTCGGCGGCGAGCATGAGGTGCCGCTCGTACCTCAGCCGCTCCGCGATGTACTCCTTCAGCGGGACGGCCTGCGGGATTTTCTGGTCGAACCCGCCCACCGTCTCCCGGTAGACGATCCGGCTCCCCGAGGTGTCGAACGACACCTCCCTCCTGTACGAGATGGCATGGTTCGCGGCAAACAGGGGGTACGTCCGCTCGGGGAACAGCTCAACGACGGGATCATCTTTGCGGATGTAGACAAAGTCGCGCAGGCGTTCCGTGGAATCCTTGTCCACGACGTACGTCGTGTCGGTGATCCTGAACCTCCGCTGCGCCGTTCTGAGCGAGTCGGTGCGCACCGAGTCGCGGAACGTCGAATCGGCGTG
>PMJQ01000032.1 GCA_003157485.1 Ignavibacteriota bacterium | reverse complement strand
CGTCGAAAAACGGATCACTGAGCACTTTGTCCTCAATCCCCGGAACTACATCGTCATGCTCTGCTCGTCGAGGGGTACCGTGCTCTATGAATCGGGTAACAGACGCGACGAGAGTCTCGTGAAGGAGGGGATTCCTGCACAGGAGACGATCGTCCTGACGTTACAGGACCTGCAGGGAACCTCCATGCGTGTGGCGGCGCGCAGGGACGAGCCGTTTGTCATCCAGGTGGCCTACTCGCAGGGTGTCGTGGAAGACGTTTTGAAGCATTTGCTCTCCATTTTTGCCGTCCTGACTCCCGTGGTTCTCTTAGTCGCTGTTGCGGGGGGCTGGCTGATGGCAGGGATCGTACTGAGACCGATCAGGGAGATCTCTGAACGGGCCAGGACCATCACGGCAACAAGCCTGTCGGGCCGAATCACGGCCCGGTCCACGAACGATGAGCTCGGCGAGCTTGTTGAAACGATCAACGGCATGATCGCGCGACTGGAGAAATCTTTCCGGAACGTCCGGGATTTCTCTCGAGCATCGCCCATGAGCTCAAGACCCCCCTCACGATTCTCAAGGGTGAGTCGGAGCTCGCGCTTTCAAGGCCTCTTTCTCCGACGGAGTCGCAGGAGCTCGCGTCGATGTATCTCGAGGAGACATCCCGCCTTTCGAGGATTGTGGACGATCTGCTGACTCTGGCCAGAGTCGAAGCCGGACAGATGTCCGTCAACAAGGAACGCGTGCAGATGGACCGGCTTTTGAACGACATTCACGAGGACGCCCTCATCCTTGCGGTGAAGAAACGAATCTCCGTCACGATGGAGAGAAACGATGGAGTACAGATTATCGGGGATCCCGTTCGCCTCCGCCAGCTCCTGAGGGCGCTTGTGTCGAATGCGGTCCGCTATACCGATCCGGGAGGCCAGATCAGTATCCGGAGCGAGAGAGGAGCCCGGGAGATCGAGATATCTATTGAGGATACAGGCATCGGGATCCCTCCTGACAGCATCGACAGGATCTTCGACCGTTTCTACAGAGTCGACGAAGCCCGGTCGCGGGCGCACGGAGGGAGCGGACTGGGGCTCGCCATCGCAAAATGGATTGCCGAGGCCCACCAAGGTTCTATAAACGTCCGTAGCACACCGGGAAAAGGGTCCTGCTTCACAGTGCACCTGCCGATTTCGACGACGGAATCTCCGGCCGCATAACTTCAACTGCATTCTCCCCGGTACCCCCTCCCTTCCGTGACAAATCTGTAATCTTCAAGTCATCTTCATTCCATCTTCCGTACGTCCAACAGAGTAGATAGACTGGACGCATGCGATGAGCAGGGGAGGACGAACGGATTCCGGGCCCCGCGAAGAGGAACCGATTGGCATCGATTCCCGACAGGTGTTCCTGGCGGTTTTCATGACGATGCTGGCGTCCATTCTCCTCATCCTGGCGATTCGGTATGCTTTTCTGTAGGGTACATCATTCAATCCATATACAACAAGGAGCATTCAATATGGCTGCGAACATTCGAACACACTGGATCCTCGTGGCGTGTCTTGTCATGGGGTTCATAGGCGCGGGAGCGTTTTTCATGACGATAGGGGCCGCTCCACGCGACGATCAGGCCGCGGCGTCCGGGACAGCCGCCCCCGAGGTCACTCCCCAGGGCAAGGAGCTTCTCAATCAGTTCAGTGCGGCGTTCGAGGCGGCGGCCGCGAAAGTCAATCCGGCAGTGGTCCCGATTATGAGCGAACAGGTCAGTCACATGACAAACCCGCTCGGGTCCCCTTCCGATCCCCTGAAGGATTTCTTCGGCGACGACTTCTTCCGGCGGTTTTTCAGGACTCCTCCCGGTGACCAGAAGCAGGTTGTGCATGCCCTCGGCTCCGGAGTGATCGTAACGAAGGACGGCTACATCCTGACAAACAATCACGTGGTGGACGGGGCGGACAAGCTCACGGTTGTCCTGCGTGACAAGCAGAAATACACCGCAAAGGTGGTGGGCCGCGATCCCCAGACCGACGTTGCGGTAATCAAGATCGACGCAAAAGACCTGCCGGTGGCGGACCTCGGCAACTCCGACGATGCACGGGTTGGACAGTGGGTTATCGCGGTGGGGAATCCGTTTCAGCTGATGCACACCGTAACTGCCGGCATCATCAGTGCAAAGGGGCGATCATCAGTCAATCTTGCTGACTACGAAGATTTCATCCAGACTGATGCTTCAATAAATCCGGGCAACAGCGGCGGAGCACTGGCTGATCTGGACGGCAGGGTGATCGGCATCAATACCGCAATCTACAGCCCTACGGGCGCCGGTGGGAACGTCGGCATAGGCTTCGCCATCCCGATCAATATGGCAAAGACCGTCATGCACCAGCTTGTAGCGAACGGGAAAGTCGCGCGGGGGTTCCTCGGTTTGTTGCCCCAGGACATCGACGAAGGCCTCGAGCATGCGTTGAATCTCAAGGACACAAAAGGGTGCATTGTGGGGGATGTGAATGCGGGTGGTCCCGCCGAAAAGGCCGGTATCAAGCACGGTGACATCATAACAAGTTTCAACAGCGTCGAGGTGGAAAACAGCGTGCAGCTCAGGAATCTTGTTGCAGAAGCGGAGCCCGGATCGAAGGCGACCATCGGGGTGCTGAGAGACGGCACGGCGAAGGATTTCACTGTCGAGCTCGGCGAGAGGCCGAAGAATCTTGCCGCGGGTAAGGGAGCGGAAAACGTTCCAGAGGAGAAGACCGCCGAAAAGTTTGGACTCTCGGTGCAGGATCTCACACCCGCGGTCGCTCAGGCACTGGGGTACCGGAATGAGAAGGGTGTCATTGTTACTTCAGTCAAGCCTGAAAGCTCTGCGGACGAGGCAGGGATACAGAAGAACGACCTTATCAAAGAGGTCAACAGAGCACCAGTCAGCTCCGTCAGTGAGTTCCTCCGGGCCATGGAGCACGTCGGGAAGAATGAGAGCGTGGCAATGCTCCTGAAGCGCGGAAACAATACGTTCTATGCCGCACTACAGGTGACGTCATGAGGTGCAGCTTAGTGTTCGTTCACAGAGGGATCCTGAACATCTATTCAAACGGGCCGGCGGGGAGAGTGATACGCTCGATGCTGTATGTGCTCGTGATCCTGGCTCCCCTCCTGGCCTGCCTCACAGCCTGGAAGTGAACAGAAGACACTGAGCAATCAGCCGGGCGCGGGGAGAGCGTTGACAACTGTCAGGGTGGCACAGTATCAACCCTCCCCACAACGCCGGCAATCGCTGTAACAATCACGTCGATTGAAATTATGCGATCCAGCTGCCATTGCAATTCCCTTCTTGATTTTCTATACTGAATAGCGCTTGGTCATCAAGCACCTTTCTACGCCGCTTTTTCATCCCCGTCGGATTGTCGAGTTCTGGCGGAACAATGCCTCCTGCAGATCGAGACCCTTCACGGATTCTCTCAATCGCTTTCCCGGCATGAGATTCCTCAGAGGTCACGACAGTACTCCCGGTGGGGGGAGAACCAAATGTGTCTCTCTCGTTACCGCGGGGTTCGTATTGTACACTGCAGCAGCCTGACGATTTTTCAAACACAGAGAGGTACCATGAACCTACAACGTCACTTGCGGAATGCGGGACCGGCAGACCGCACGGGGAAGCCTGCGCACCAGCGAGGTTCTTTATGAGCACAAGCGACAAGATGGCGGAGCTCATCATTGAGCTCCGCAGCAAAGATGGCATCAGGCGCGAACGGGCCAGGAAATCTCTGGTAAGATTGGGAAAGTCGGCCGTTCCGACTTTGATTGGATTGCTATCTGACAAGAACGAGCATATGCGATGGGAGGCCTGCAAGGCGCTGGGAAGCATCAAAGACCCGGAAGCAGCCGGTTCTCTTGTCGACGCATTGAGTGATCGCGGTATGGAAATCCGATGGCTTGCGGCGGAAGGGCTTATTGATCTCGGTCGGAGCTCCGTCATTCCCCTCCTCGATGCCCTTGAACTTCAGTTCGATTCACTCTTCCTCAGACAAGGAGCCCATCATGTCCTGCATGCGTTACAGCGGCAACGGCTGCTCGATGCGAGCACCCTGGCCGTTCTCGACTCATTACGCAGTCTGGGACCCAGGATGGCGGTCGCCCTGGCGGCTAAGAAAGCCCTGGATTCTCTCAGGTAGGGCCGTCGTTGAGGCTTGGTCTCAAGAACCCGACGAAGAGATCACTCGTAAGGAGGAACTATAATGGCTGGGAACAAGGCCACCAGAAATTCCGCATCATCCTCCGTTCTTCCCGATACCCCCGATCTCTCCCGCATCTCCCTGTCAGAGGTACAGGCTTCTCTCGCGTATTCAGCGCAAGGCCTCGGCGACACCGAAGTACTCGCGCGTCTAAAACGGTATGGCTACAACGAAATCTCCGAGAAGAAACCGAATCCGTTCCTGAAATTTCTCACCTATTTCTGGGGTCCGATTCCGTGGATGATCGAAATAGCGGTGGTTCTCTCCGCGGTGGTCCAACACTGGCCGGACTTTTACATCATCTGGTGCTGCTCGTCGCAAATGCCGTCGTGGGATTCCGGGAGGAGTACCAGGCCGGCAACGCGATCGCGGCACTGAAGGAGAAGCTGGCGCTCCATGCCCGCGTACGGCGAGAAGGGAAGTGGACGCTGTCGATCGTGATATTCAACTTCTATCCCGTGATAGCAGTCATGCTCGAGCTTCTCGCGCTGCTCAACGACGGTGCGATCCTGTCCATTGCATACGACAAGGTCCGCTACTCAAACGAGGTCATGGGACCCGATGAAGAGGCGCTTACCGAACATATTCTATAACCCCGTCAGCCTCGCCGGAGCTGCACTGGCGGCTGCGTGCTTTTCGACGATCGTGTTCCTCACGTTTGTCGGGCTGTGGCAGAACAAACCGCCTGTCTACATCGGCATCGTTACCTACGTGGCTCTCCCCGTCCCACTCATCGCCGGCATCCTCGCTGTGGCGTTCGGGGTCTGGAGGGAAAGGCGCCGCCGCCGGAGCGGCAGACCCGCGAGCACGATGGTGTTTACGCTCGATCTCAATGTTTCGCAGCAACGGAGGGCACTGACGTTCTTCTCCGCCGCTACCGTCGTCTTTCTTCTTTTTACCGCGTACGGAAGCTACAGGACATTTGAATACACGGAGTCGGTACAGTTCTGCGGGGAGACGTGCCACACGGTCATGCAGCCGGAGTATACAGCGTATCAGAACTCCCCGCATGCGAGGGTCAGGTGCGTCGACTGCCATGTCGGGAGCGGTGCCAGCTGGTACGTCCGCTCGAAGCTCTCCGGGGCCTACCAGGTCTACGCGGTGCTTGCGAACAATTACCCCCGGCCGATTCCGGTGCCGATCAAGAACCTGCGGCCGGCACAGGAGACATGCGAGCAGTGTCATTGGCCGGCGNNGGTGGGCGGAGGGGGACTGCACGGTCCGGGGCCGACGCGGGGCATTCACTGGCATATGAACATAGCGGATGAAATAGATTATATCGCCTCGGACAGCGCCGAACAGGTTATCCCCTGGGTGCGGGCACGGGACAAATACACCGGCACAATCACAGAATACCTCTCGAGCGACGCAACGGAACCTGTCTCCGACATGANNAAAACGTCCCGTCCACATGCTGGACTGCATAGGATGCCACAACCAGCCCTCGCACAGCTATCATCCCCCTGTACGGCTCGTCGACGAAGCCCTGACCCTCCGGAAGATCAGCACCGACCTTCCCAACGTCAGGGCCGCGGCGATTCAGGCGCTTGTTACGCCCTACTCCGGCACCCGCGCCGCGCTAGATAGTATCCCAACCATGATGCAAAACTACTACAATCAGACTTATCCAAAAATCGCAGACGAAAAGAAAAGCCTTATAGCCGCCGCGTCGACGGAACTCAAGGAGGGGTACAGACGGAATTTCTTTCCCGAAATGAATGTCAACTGGAAAGCGTATCCGGACAACATCGGTCATCTTACGAGTCCGGGGTGCTTCCGGTGCCACGATGGAAAGCACAACGCTGC
>PMJQ01000113.1:156-2511 GCA_003157485.1 Ignavibacteriota bacterium | reverse complement strand
GTACGAAAAGATGCTCGATGAGGAAACCGAGAAACGGAACGAGGAGATGGAGATCTACATCCCTCCCGGACCGCGCCTCGGCAACGTTGTCATCGACGCAAAGAAGGTCGCAAAATCATTCGGCGAGATCCTCCTGTACGACGACATGAATTTTGTCCTCCCTCCGGGAGGGATTATCGGCGTCATCGGTCCGAACGGCGCCGGAAAGACCACACTGTTCAGGATGATCACCGGGAAGGAGAAGCCGGACGCAGGTTCGATCGTGGTCGGCGAGACCGTCAAGCTCGCCTACGCAGACCAGAGCCGCCTACTCGATCCCTCGAAGACGATCTGGCAGGAGATCTCGGGGGGTGAGGAAATCCTCACGCTCGGGAAGCGGGAGGTGAACTCCCGNNAGCTACGTCGCACGGTTCAATTTCAGCGGCACCGACCAGCAAAAGCCGACCGGGATACTCTCCGGAGGAGAGAGGAACAGGGTCCACCTTGCAAAGGTGCTCCGGCAGGAGGCCAACGTGCTCCTCCTCGACGAGCCGACGAACGATCTTGACGTTAACACGCTCCGGGCGCTCGAGGAGGCGCTGCAGAATTTCGCCGGCTGCGCGGTCGTCATTTCGCACGACCGGTGGTTCCTTGACAGGATAGCGACGCACATACTGGCGTTCGAGGGGGAGAGCAAGGTCGTGTGGTTCGACGGAAACTACTCGGAGTACGAGCAGGACCGGAAGCGCCGGCTCGGCATCGACGCCGACAGCCCTCACCGGATCAAGTACAAAAAGCTCATCAGATAATGAAGAACCTCTTTCACANNAAGGTCGAGCCTCCCAACTGGTGGACCGGAATGAAGATGCACCAGATCCAGCTCATGATCACGGGAGAGAACCTTTCAGGAATCACAGCGCGGTCGCGCTCCCCGCAGGTGCACGTGACACACGTGTACCGGACTCCAAACCCATCATATGTGTTCGTCGATATCGACATTGCGCGAGACGCCCTTGAGGGCTTCCACCTTCTTACGCTCTATAACGGGACCGACAGCATCGCGCTGAGTTACCCGATTCTCAAACGAAAGCCCGCCGGGGGACGGTACAAGGGATTTGATCCATCCGACGTCGTCTACCTCATTACGCCGGACCGGTTTGCCAACGGGGACACAACGAACGACGCCGCACCGGGGATGATAGAGGAACCGGCCCCCCAGAACCCGAACGGGCGGCACGGAGGCGACCTCAAGGGGATTATCGATCACCTCGACTATCTTGCCGATCTCGGCGTGAGCACGATCTGGGTGAACCCGCTTGTCGAGAACAATGCGCCGTCCGTGAGCTATCATGGCTATGCAGCCACGGATCTGTACAGGATCGATCCCCGATTCGGTTCCAACGCGCAGTACGAGGAGTTCGTCCGACTGGCGCACCGGAAGGGGCTGAAAGTGATCNNGTCGCCAACCACCAGAGGGAGGCCCACCAGAAGATGGAGCTCGCGGACATACACGCCGATTCGCTCGTCCGCACGAACACGACACAGGGGTGGTTCGCGGACAATATGCCCGATCTGAACCAGCGGAATTCATTTGTGAGCCGGTACCTCATCGAGAACACGCTCTGGTGGATCGAGAGCACCGGGCTGGACGGGATACGCGAGGACACGTACTCATACGTCGAACAGAAGTTCACGACCGACTGGGCGGCGGCGATAGGCGCGGAGTACCCTTCGCTCACGATCGTCGGCGAAGTCTGGATCGGCGACCCCGTGTTCCTGGCCACCTACCAGAAAGAGAGCCGCCTGCCGGTGACGATGGAGACGGGGCTCGCTTCGGTGACCGATTTCGCGCTGTACGACGCGATCACACAGGTGTTCGGCGCGAAGGGGAGCATCCGGCTTGTGTTCGACTGCCTCTCGAAGGATTTTCTCTATCCGGATCCCGGAAACCTTCTCATATTCCTCGACAACCACGACGTACGCCGCATCATGTACGTTACGCAGGGGGACACAAAGCGGACGGAGCTCGCCCTTACGATGCTCTTGACGCTCCGCGGCATTCCGGAGATGCTGTACGGGACGGAGCTGGGCATGATGGGCGGGAGGGGAGATGGAATGGTCCGTTCCAACTTCCCGGGAGGCTTTCCGGGAGACTCGCTGAACGCGTTCACCGCCAAAGGGAGAACGGAGAAAGAGAGGGAGATATTCGCGACGGTGAAGAAGCTGATACGTCTGCACAGGGAACGGAAGTCGCTCTCTTACGGAGGGATGATCCACTTTCCCCCCGCGAACGAGGTGTATATGTACCTCCGCATATTCCAGACCGAGAAAACGCTTGTGATCGTCAATAACCGGGACGACGCGCAGAAGGTGAGC
>PMJQ01000113.1:0-141 GCA_003157485.1 Ignavibacteriota bacterium | reverse complement strand
GAGTGATTTCCGGAGAGGTCGTGGAAGGGATCTGATTCAGCTCCCGATAGGATTCCGGATGGATCCCGGCAGAGTGCGAGGGGGCGCGGGGTCAGAATTTCATGACGGCAAGACTCGTTGTCGCCGGCACGCCTCCGGCGC
>PMJQ01000130.1 GCA_003157485.1 Ignavibacteriota bacterium | reverse complement strand
GCGTTCGTTACCGTCGGCACGGGGGCGTACAGGGCGGGTGGAAGCGTGGCCCCGTTTGCCGCCATATTTTCCAACGCGCTCGGCCGCTACGGAGCTGCAGGAACAGCCGTGCTTGCCGTGTTCATCATTTTCGGGACCGTCAACGCGTACACTGCGGGAATGTCGAGAGTGATCTACGCCGTTGCACGCGACGGGGGTTTCCCGCGCTTCCTCTACCATCTCAACGAGAAGACGGGTGTGCCGGACCGGAGTCTTGTGATGCTCTTTGGCTTCTCGATGGTTATGCTCTGCCTCTACTTCTACACCGGCGTAAACCTGGAGACAGCCCTCCTCATTCCGAGCGGTGCCGCGATTCTGGTCTACGTTATCGGGTCTGCGGCGGGTATTAAACTTCTCAAGGGGGGTGAACACAGGAGCATTTTTGCCTGGATCTCACTCCTGATGTCTCTTGCCATCCTCCCCTTTGTCGGCTTTCTGGCGCTGGTTTCGGTCATGACGGGACTGGCGGCACTCGTGTTCATCAGGCTTGCCCGGCGAAACAGCTAATGTTTCGGCGCGGAATGCCGATAATGTATAATAGGGGCCGGTGACGATCACAGGCCCGAAATCTCAACATTGGGGAGAGGGGAAGGAAATGTCAATTCAAGCCATTTCTGGGACTGCAAATCCGTATGTCCCGAATACCCAGGCGAGTACGTCTGGTATCGGGGCGGATTTCCAGGCCCTTGCGGCAGCCCTGAAGACGGGGAATACAAGCGCCGCGCAGGACGCGTTTGCGAAGCTCACGCAGGACATGCAGGCATCAGGGAAGACCCACCGCCATCACCATCACGGCGGACAGGCGCCCGTCGATTCTACGACTTCGACAACGCCCGCAACGGGCGTCACGGGCTCGACCGACAGCAGCGGGAATATAACACCCGGCGTTGGCGGTATTAATCTCCTTCTCTGAAGGCGCACGAACGGAGCCTGACCAGGGAGGGTCGGGCCCCGCTTGATTCTCGGCACACGATCCGTTCCTCTGTAAATCGTTATGCAGCACCCCTCGACTTCTCCAGATTGGCCCTCCACATCCTGTCTTGCTCCATCCAATCCGAGTTTCGAACTGACTGACCCACCATATATTGCTCAGATCATCACTCGGTCAAAATCGTGACTCTCTTGAAAGATCAGCAAGATTTCACACACAAACGGGACTGGCGGCCCTCGTGTTCATCAGGCTTGCAGCGCGAAAAGACTGAAATTCCTGCGCGGATTGACGCCCCCCCTTCAGGCCAGTAAGGCGTACGGCTTCTTCATCCACGAAAACGCGATCGTGTGCGCGGCAAGGAGCGCATACACGGGGTAGATTTCGTAAAGATCGCGGATCTCCGTCATCCACGCGAATGTGAACATCAGGAGCCAGAACGGGACGAGCAGCAATGCGGCCTTTCTCAACGCAGGGTGCTTGCTGTGAAAGTCAGAAAACACGAGCACGCATGCGACAATGAGAAGAAAAGCGGTTTCGAATGTATACGGGAAGAGGAGGTTGTGGATGTTACCCCAGAGATGAAATTCCAGGCTCCCGCCGGGATTGTTCCTGAATGTCAGGACGAGAATCGTCTTGATCACCCCGAAAATGAGCACCTGGGCTAAGACGTGTGACAGCAGCTTCCCGCGCGGCATCGTGCGGGAGTTGAGAATGACCGTGGCCGCAGCCAGGAGTACCATGGTTTCCTTGTTGACGCATCCGAGGATGAACATCAGGTAGAAGAGAATCCATTTCCTCCGGAGAAGAAGGTAAAGACCTGCCGTGAAAAAGAGCAGCGAGGGAAAATCGTATATGTAATGTGTGCCGACAAGAAAAAATGGGGGGAGTCCCAGGAGAACCCCGAGCGCGACGAGGTTGGCGACAACAACGTCGACGTCATAGAGGGAGAGGAAAAGCGACCTGAGGACGAACGGGAATGCGACGAGGGCGGCCAGGGCGAGCGAGAGGGAGACGATATACTCGGGTATCTCCCGGGTGTCCCATCCCAGTCGCGCGGCCTCCTTTGTGAATTTCGGGGAGGCGAGAAGTATTCCTGTCACACCATCCTTCCACGCGGGTGGGATCGCTCCCACAATCTCCCGTGTCGCCGCCGGGACTAATGCACGCTGAACGAACGGATTGTATGCCGTCCCCTTGACGAGACCGTCAAGAGTGGAACGGGGATCGCCATTGAGTGATGTCGATACGGTATCTGCACCCCAGACCCAGACCGCGAACACGAAGACCGCGGCCGCAGCAAGCCCTGCATTGGCGCAGAATCGGGTGGTGGGACGATTCACGGTTGAATTGTGATCTTGTGCGGCGACCGGGGGACCCCCGGATCACCCGGAAGTATCGAATGAGGGGGCGTATCCGGCGGCGGATTCAGCTCTGAATCTTTATCTGGTACTGCTGGAGTTTTGTGTAGAGCGTCTTGAGGCTGATGCCGAGGACCTTCGCGGATTCTCCCTTGTTCCCCCTCATGTTCTTCAACACTCCCTCGATATGCATCCTCTCGATTTCCTTGAGCGGGAGTTGTGTGCCGATTTTCCCTTCTCCCGCCGACCCGGCGGGGAGTGCCATGGGTGTGCTCGGGAGTGAGAGGTCCTCGGGTCGGATATTGTCGTCCCTGCAGAGTATCGCCGCCCGTTCAATGACGTTTTCGAGCTCGCGGATGTTCCCCGGCCAGTCGTATTCGGCAAGCATCGCGAGAGCCTCCGGAGAGATTTTCTTCGTCACCTTCGATTTCATCCTGTGCTGGAGGAACGAGGCCACGAGTATGGGGATGTCATCCTTGCGGGAGTACAGGGGGGGAACGTCGATCGTGATAACGTTGAGCCGGTAGAGGAGGTCACCGCGGAATTTCCCCTCTTTCACAAGGTCGGCGAGATTCCTGTTTGTGGCGGAAAGTATTCTGCAATCGGCCTTGAGCGTTGTGTTCCCCCCGACCCGCCGGAATTCGCCGCTCTGTATGAACCGCAGTATCTTGGGCTGGACGATTGGGCTGATGTCGCCGATTTCATCGAGAAACAGCGTCCCCTTGTTCGCGATTTCCACGATCCCCTGCTTCATCGACCTGGCGTCGGTGAACGCGCCCTTTTCATGGCCGAAGAGTTCGCTTTCGATGAGCGAATCGGGTATGGATGCGCAGTTCAGTGTCACGAACGGTTCCGTGGCGCGGTCGCTCTGCTGGTAGATGTACGTGGCGATCAGCTCTTTCCCGGTCCCGCTTGCCCCCTGGATGAGGACTGTCGATTCGGTCGGTGCCACCTTTGCCGCAATTTCAAGCACTTTCTTGAATGTCTCGCTCTCACCGACCATCTCAAACGGACCCTTCAGGCGGTCGATCGTTCCCCGGAGGACCAGGTTGTCGATGAGGAGCTGCCGGCGCTCGAGCGCGCGCTGGATCGTCCCGAGAAGTTCGTCCGCTGACGTCGGCTTGGTGATATAGTCGTACGAGCCGAGGCGCATGCATTCCACGGCGATCTTCACGTCGCTCATCCCGGTCAGCATGACGACCTCGATGGCAGGGAAGTTCGCCTTGATGAACCGGAGCACTTCGACCCCGTCCACCTTGGGCATCTTCACGTCGCAGAGGACCACGTCATACAGCTTGTTCTGTACGGCGTTGATTGCCGCCACCCCGTCCCCCGCGGTCTCGACTGCGAATCCCGAGTTCGTCAGGAGGGTGGAAAGCATGTAACGGAATGCCTCTTCGTCGTCGACGATGAGGACTGATGTGTCTTTCTTGGTCATGGGAAGAGTGTGTGTACCGCGTATAATGCACTATATATAGACAAATCCCCGCAAAGTCAATAACGCGTTGATTTTGAAGGGGTTTGTTGTTACTATGCTCTCGCCCGGCTGGCCCGATTTTCCTTCTCTTCCGATGAAAATCCCAGACAATATTCTGCAGTCCGTTCCCAAAGTCCTCCTCCACGACCACCTCGATGGGGGACTTCGCCCCTCAACGATCATCGAACTGGCCCGAGAGACCGGCTATGACAGGCTCCCCACACTTGACGCGGGCGAACTTGCGGCCTGGTTTCACCGCGGTGCGGGTCGCGGGAGCCTCCCGTTGTATCTGGAGGGCTTCACGCACACATGCGGGGTGATGCAGACGGAGGAGGCGCTCGAGAGGGTGGCATACGAAATGATCGAGGATATGTACCGTGACGGAGTCGTCTATGTCGAGACCCGTTTTGCCCCCGTGTTCCATACGGCCGGGGGCCTCCACTGGGACAACGTCGTCAATGCCGTTCTCCGCGGGCTTGAACGGGGTCGGAGTGAGTTCAAGGTCGAGTACGGCGTGATACTTTGCGCGATGCGGAACATGGGCCTCTCACAGGAGATGGCGGAGCTCGCGGTCGATTTCCGCGAGAGGGGCGTCGTCGGGTTCGATCTGGCCGGCGAGGAGGGGGGATTCCCCCCCAAGAAGCACGTCGACGCGTTCCATTACATACAGAGGGAAAACTTCAATATTACGATTCATGCGGGTGAGGCGTTCGGCAAGGAGAGCATCTGGCAGGCGATCCAGTGGTGCGGTGCGCACAGAATCGGCCACGCCACCCGCCTTATCGAGGATATCGGTCTGGACAAGAGAAACCGGAAGAAAATCGTCCGGATGGGGTATCTCGCCCAGTATGTCCTTGACAAGCGGATCCCCCTGGAGATTTGCCTGACGAGCAACATCCACACCGGGGCGGCGAAGGAGATCACAACGCATCCGTTCGGCCTTCTCTACAAATACAAGTTCCGGGTGACGCTGAACACCGACGACAGGCTGATGAGCGACACGACAATGACGAAGGAATTCAAGCTTGCGGTCAAGGCGTTCCGGCTCAATATTGAAGATCTGGAGAAACTGACGATCAACGCGATGAAGAGCGCGTTTCAGCCGTACAACCGCAGAATCAAGCTGATCTACGACATCATCAAGCCGGGATATGCCAAGGCCCGGCTCCGGCTTGCCCACACAAAACGCCGGGCGGCCTGACGACTGCCGCCGCTGCCGGGGAGTCACATCATGAATCTCACGCTCGTAACGGTCGAAAAGCCTGCCGACATGAACTTCGTGCTCGGGCAGGCCCATTTCATCAAGACCGTCGACGATATCTACGAGGCGATCGTCCAGGCGAACCCCGGCATGAAATTCGGGGTCGCCTTTTGCGAAGCGTCCGGTCCGGCCCTCGTTCGTTCGGCGGGAAACGATCCCGCCCTCGTTGCTCTTGCCCGGAAAAACGCTCTTGCCATCGGTGCCGGGCATTCATTCATCATTTTCCTGCAGGGCGGCTTTCCCGTCAACATACTCAACGCGGTGAAAAGCGTGACGGAGGTGTGCAGCCTGTTCTGTGCGACGTCGAATCCCGCACAGGTGATCATGGCGGAAACCGACCAGGGCCGTGGGATACTCGGCGTCGTGGATGGGGGGACGCCAAAAGGCATTGAGACGGAGGCGGATGTCAGAGTCCGCCGGGAGTTCCTCCGTACAATCGGCTACAAGCTCTGACATAACCGCACCTGAACCATCATCAAAGGAGACTGTACAATGACTGCACGTGGCCCTGCACACCTGACGCTGTTGTTCGTCACCGCACTCCTCATCATTCTGACCCCGGCATTCGGCCAGAAGAAAAAGAAAGATTCGCCTCCCCCGGCGCCGCAGGCTGAAGTCCGCCCGACCCCGAAGACGGGGAGCACGATAAGGGATATCCTCGTCTCCATTCAGGGGCAGCAGACGAACCTTGGTCACCTGACGAAGATCACGGGAGACTATGTGGTGTTCGAGTCGGAAGGGGACACGCTCATGTATCCTCTGTCCGCGCTCCAGGTCGTCAAGTTCCTGAAAGTGGATGAGGGAGAGGCGAGGAAAATCGAGATCCGATTCCTTTCGAAGGACTGACATGATGAGCGGGAACAGTTCGGTGCGGCGGGGATTGTCGCTCATCCCCGCGGCTCCGGTGTCTATTGCCTTTGCACTCGCCGCGTGCCTCTGTCTTCAGTCCTGCCGCCCCTCCGACGACGATCTGCGAAGGATCATCCGCGATGAGATGGGGAGTGCCGGCGGGCGCGAAGCGCTTTCAAGCGCCGGAGTTATCGGGCCGTACAGCCCGGCAGTCCGCGCCGGCAAGTTCCTTTTCGTCTCCGGCCAGATCGCCCTCGATCCCGGGACCGGACAGATGAGGCAGGAGAACATCGGGGTCGAAACGAAGCAGGTTCTCGACAACGTGATGCGCGTCCTCCGGTCCGCGGGGTATGATTCCTCCGATGTCGTAAGCGCGACGGTCTACGTCAGGGACATGAAGAACTACGTCTCCATCAACACGATCTACGCAGGTTACTTCCGCGAGAAGGATTACCCTGCGCGCGTCGCCGTGGAGGTATCCGCTCTTCCGAAGGGCGCAAACGTCGAAATCGCCGTCATCGCATACAGGAATCGCTAAAGGAGCCATGTCGTACGAACCGGCAACACCGCGCACGGTCCGTGCTCCCCGCGGGACGCATTTGACCTGCAAGGGGTGGATTCAGGAAGCGGCCATGCGCATGCTCATGAACAACCTCGACCCGGACGTCGCGGAGAAACCGGACGAGCTCATCGTCTACGGCGGGGCGGGGAAAGCCGCGCGGAACTGGGACTGTTATGAGGCGATCGTCGCGAGTCTCACGGGACTCGGAAACGACGAGACGCTCCTTGTGCAGTCGGGGAAGCCTGTCGGGATATTCCGAACGCACGCGAACGCCCCCAGGGTTCTGATTGTCAACGCGATGCTCGTCCCCCGATGGGCGACGTGGGACGAATTCCGCCGCCTGGAGGGTCTCGGGCTCACGATGTACGGACAGATGACGGCGGGGAGCTGGATCTACATAGGATCGCAGGGGATACTGCAGGGGACGTACGAGACGTTTGCCGAGTGTGCGAACAGGTATTTCAAGGGATCGCTCGCGGGGCGTCTCCTTGTGACGGCCGGGCTCGGAGGGATGGGGGGCGCCCAGCCCCTTGCGGCAACGATGAACGGCGCGGCCTGCCTTGTTATAGAAGTCGATCGCTCCCGGATAGAGAAGAGGCTGAAGACCGGCTACGTCGACGAGATGGCCACGACGCTTGACCAGGCGCTTCTGGCCGTCCAAACGGCCCGCGAGCTGAAGGAACCGAAGTCCGTCGCCCTCCTGGGGAATGCCGCTGAGGTTCTTCCGGAGCTCGTCGCGCGGAATATCCGGGTGGATATCCTGACCGACCAGACCTCCGCCCATGACACGCTCAACGGATACGTCCCTTCGCAGATTCCCTACGACGAAGCGCTCGCTCTCCGCAAGTCGGACCCGCAGCGATACATGGCCATGGCCCGATCCTCGATCGCCGAACATGTGCAGGCGATGCTCGCACTCATGCGGAGAGGGACGGTGACATTCGATTACGGGAACAATATCCGCGGCGAGGCCGTCTCAGGCGGCGTCGCCGACGCGTTCGATATCCCCGGATTTGTTCCGGAGTACATTCGACCGCTTTTCTGCGACGGCAAAGGGCCGTTCCGGTGGGTCGCGCTTTCCGGAGACCCCGAAGACATCTACAGGACGGACCGCGCGGT
>PMJQ01000023.1:584-5184 GCA_003157485.1 Ignavibacteriota bacterium | reverse complement strand
GTTGATCTTGATGGTTTCGCGATGATCGGCCGTAGTATATCTCTTGCCCTTGTAGAGGGTATTGGTTTCCACCAGATTACTGCTGGGGATCCGTTGCTGCAGGGCTTTCACCATGTCCCGCGGCAGGATATTGGGGCCGTGCGGCTCGCCGGTGTGCAGCTTGATAGCGACTTTGCCTGTTATGCCCTCGTTGATTTTTGAATAAATCTCCAGCAATCCGCTGGCGCTGATGTCCTTCGTGAAAAACACGGGGGAGCCGGGTTTGTCCTTCGACTGGCGAGCGGGGCTCGACCCACTGTCGGAGGATTGGCTCGGTTTTGCTCCCAAGAACGAAGGAGCCAACAACGACGCTGCGGTCATTCCCAGCCCCACGGCAAGGAATCTCCGGCGGCCGGGCATTGCGGGGTCGGCCGACACGTCCAGATTACTTTTTCCAAGTTTGCGGATTTTCATTTTGAATCCATCCTTGAAGTTAAAGTTGTGTGAACGGGCCATAGAGTTCGGCGGTATTGAAGAACGTGACGCCGAGTTCGACGGCTTTCCGAATCAATGAGATCATTTCCCGCTTGTCCGGAGCCGGTCCGTAAGCAAAGCTCATTCCCATGCAGCCGAGCCCGAGATCGGAAACCTCCAGCCCGCCTTTCCCCAGTTCACGGTTTTGCATTGAGATCTTCCACTGATGATTTGATAGCTCGTCAAGGTGTTCACAAATCACGATACCAATATAGGCACGAAACGACTGAATGACGTATACAAAAGACGGGATTACGGATACGCTTTCCCCCTTTTTGAGACAGACGAAAGCAGAAAGCGAGATTATCAAAATGATACGAACGGGCCAAGAGGGGAAGGTGCGGCCGAGGTATTGAACGGGCTAATATCGAAGGGCTAATATCGAAGGGTGGGTGGGGCTTGTTGGACGAACTTTGAATTCTTATCTTGAACCACAAGGTCTGCTACTAAGCGCAGCCAAATGCGTAGGTTCGCACAGCCTGCAGGGGAGAGATCCGGCTTCTGCGGCCCAAAGGGAACTGGCCGAAGAGAACGGCTACGGTGCAGCGCTCAACACGAGACAGGAATACGGAGCACGTATCAATGCATACCGAATCGTCAAGGACGAAGCGGCGGGTGCATGAGCCACCCCCCGCAGTCACTCGGAAGGGATGGCGGTACCACCACATGGGGATTCCCACAGATACCCCTCACCCCCGGGAGGTGTATCTCGAACACCTGAAAGTGCACGTGTCCGGTTTCGAGACGAGCCCGTACGGAATCGAGTGGATGAGGTTCGACCCGGATTGCCCGGTCTCCGAGCTCATCAGGACCGTGCCACACATCGCATTTGAGGTTGACGATCTCGACGCAGCCATCCGGGGTAAAACGCTCCTGGGGGATGTGAGTTCCCCCTCGGAGGGTGTGAGAGTCGCGATGATCCTGGATGACGGTGCCCCGGTTGAGCTCCTCCAATTTTCGCGCTAGCGACCATCGGAGAACGGCCAGGCCGGCTCGGCGTGTATCGTCACACGCCGGAACTCTTTGAGCCCGTCATACAGATGCTTTTCCACGTCGCAGACGATCTCGTGCACTTTCCCGAGTGTCCTCCCGCCGCCAAATCGGCAGGTTGACGAGAGACTGTACCTGTGTCCGATCTTCAGCAGGTCCACCTGCTCACAACACACTGATCTATTGAACACCCTCCCAAACAATCTCTTCTCCCAACCGTCACCACGAGGCCTGAGTCGGGGATAGCTGATTGCCTGACCCTCGAGTGGGTGTGGGCACTCGAGCCGTTATTTTGAAACTGCTATAACCCCCGTGGCGAACAACAACCCTACCCACATGAAAACAAGGTCACTCCCCTGCGCCATCGAACTCGCCCGCCAATCTCAAATCCCGCCGGCTCGTCTGAACGAAAATTGAGTAAGAGAATTCTTACGGTTGAGACAATTTTGATCGGTTCGACCTCAGAAAGGGTGCACTGTGTCGATAAAGCATTGCCTCGGTTCTTGACATTCGGGCACGCCGGTAATATATTTCCGACAACTTCATCGGGAGGTTCCGTGATAAGAGGATCTGCGGTTCCGATTCTTGTCGGCGCCATCATCATACACCTAGCGTCACCCGATTCATGCGCGCAATGGGTGAAAACCAACGGACCGTGCGGAGCCAGCGGCACGGTGTTGTCCATGGCCGCGAACGGTGTGGATCTCTTTGCCGCTTCGCTTGGAGATCTCTACCGCTCGACGGACAAGGGCAATACCTGGTCCCGGGTGTACTCTCTGAATTCGACTATGTACGACATTACATCCCTCGCAAGTAGTCCCTCTCACGTCTATGCGTCAATCAATTACCCGGGTTCCTCTCTTCTCTGGTCATCAGACGGAGGATTGAACTGGTCTATGGATACGCTGGGCGCCCCGGCTCCCTACGATTTATTCGCGCTTGCTTCACTCGATTCTATAGTTCTTGCATGTTCTGCATTCGGGTCCGGTGCCGCCGGCATGTTCCGTTCAACCGATAACGGTACAAGTTGGGCAAGAGTTCGTCCGAGTGGTGTCGTGAGTTATGCTGTCCAGGGTTCCAATGTATTTGCCGCCGTTTCGAACCAGGGACCTGATCCATACGGGGTGTATTTCTCCAGCGATGCCGGCGCCACGTGGTCCGGTACGGGGCTGTCAGGTACCGCTGCATACTCGGTCGCCTTATACGGAAGCACGGTATTCGCTGGTTCCGACTCGGAACTCTATCGATCGACGGATAATGGAGTCACCTGGAACGTCGCGCTTTTTACGAGGAATCAGGTGAACGCGATTGCGGTCAGTCCTACCGGTTCCTGCGTGTATGCCGGAACTGACAGCGGTATGGTTCGTTCTACAGACCTTGGGAAAACCTGGTTTGCAATGAACACGGGGCTGACAGCTGTGCCGGTCTATTCCCTTGCGGTTTTCCCCGCGGGGAGTCCAGATACCTCGTACGTGTTCGCGGGCACCGGCGGAGGCATATTCCGCTCGATTGACCACGGGGTAACCTGGAGAGTCTCCGGATTGCCGAACCACCAATCTCTTCCGTCGATGTCGCTCGCATCCGACAATGCGCATATATTCGCAGGCTCGGGATATATAAAAAATAACACCATTCCGACATTTCACCATACCGGCAGGTTTTTCTTCCCCGACCCGGCAGCGAACCTTTTCGTTTCGACTGATGACGGTTCAACCTGGAGGGAGATGGACTCAGGCCTTTCGGTCATGCATACGGAACTCACGTCACTCCTTTCAGTCGGTTCCGATGTATATGCCGGAACATCTCCCAACGGGGTCTTTCATTCGGCAAACAGCGGTGCCAGTTGGACGGGTTCGAGCTCCGGAATGACGAATATGAGCGTTTCAGCCCTGGCTTCAAACGGGTCAGAGATGTATGCAGGTATCGGCTTCATTCAGGGGATCGGCACAGGTCGTGTCGAGATATCCACGAATATGGGATTGACGTGGTCTGCGGCCGATTCCGGGCTCCCAAATTCGATATTCCAGGCCCTTGCCATGAGCGGATCGAACGTGTTCGCCGGAGCCACGGTTCGCGGGGGGACTCCCTTCAATCCGACGTACTCGAACGCGGTCTTCCTCACTGCCAATCAAGGGGCCAGTTGGGCGTTGATTGACTGGCAGCCGATACAGGGAGCATATCCTCAGATTTCATGCCTGTCCGCTGATGGCGCGACTATTATCATAGGGACTGGTGGTGAGACGAATAACAATGACATATCCTTTACCTACTATCCGGTCGGCGGAGTATGCAGGCTAACATATGACGGTCAGACTTGGACGAGATCCGACTCCGCTTTGACCGGGAACTTCGTAACATCCATTGCTTCAACGGGCCACAATTTCTTCGCGGGAACGTATACAGCCGGTGTCTTCGCCTCGTCGGACGACGGGGTCAGTTGGAGGTCCATCGGCGATGGATTGACGGATGTAAGCGTCGGGGCTCTGGTGATCAAGGGTGCAAATCTTTTCGCGGCCACCTCAAGCGGTGTTTGGAAAAGGCCGCTCTCGGAGATAACGTCCGTCCCGCCTGTGCAGAATGCACTGCCGCAGAAGTTTGACCTGGAGCAGAACTATCCGAATCCGTTCNNCTTCAACACGCTCGGCCAGCAGGTGGCCGTGCTGGCCAGCGGGGATCTCGACCCGGGCACTCTCGAAGTGCGATTCGACGGGGGCGAACTCGCGAGCGGGGTATACTTCTACCGGTTGAAAGCGGGGGATTATCTTGCTGTGAAGAAATTGCTCTTGTTGAGGTGACCTGCAAGACGTGCCCGTGCCCACCGGGGTGAATGCGTATGCTGCGTTCCCCCCCCTCCTGTGGGCCATGGCGCTACAGGATATCCTTCATAATCGATCCTCGCGACAAACAGGAGCATCCTCGCGGCGGATCTCGCTCCTTCGGACTTTATTATTTCACTCTGCGCTTAGTGGAGACCTTGCGCCGCTTCCCACGGTCGTCGAAATACCAGATGTAGTAGTAGCCTCTGCGGGACTTGGAGAGAAATATGGTCCACCTCCTCGGTTTGCGATCGAGAGGTAACCAATTGTGTAACCACTGG
>PMJQ01000023.1:0-550 GCA_003157485.1 Ignavibacteriota bacterium | reverse complement strand
AGCGGCCCCCCCCCACATTGCGCTATCCCTCCACCGTGGACTTTTTGACAAATAGTAATCAGATTACGAAATCAAGGAGGCGACGTCTTGAAAGCAGCTGATTTCGGACATATGGAGCAGAACATGAACGGTACATTGTTGACATACATCGGGTCATTCCTACCATTCGCTTGGGGAATCGCACATCTTTTCCCAACGCGGAATGTCGTTCGATCATTCGGTGATATCTCACCGGACAACAAGCGCACCATCACAATGGAGTGGATCAACGAAGGTGTGTTTCTCATATTCCTCGGAGTCCTCGCTGCTATGGTGACATACTGCGACCGACATAGTCTCATCACGCAGATAGTTTGCTGGACAGTATTTGGTGCATTGAACACATTGTCGCTTGTCTCACTGTTCACAGGCTTCCGGAATTCATTCCTGCCCTTCAAGCTCTGCCCTTATATCTTCACCGGGTCGTCGATCCTGCTTGTGATCGGCAGCCGTTTTGGCTGACGCCCATCTCTTCCTATGAGCTCGGGATCAAGGAATGCGGGATACTTGC